>JAUBOH010000211.1:0-11050 GCA_036700145.1 Microcoleus occultus BM001215366 | reverse complement strand
GCTACAGATAATTATGCCGATCGCACTTTCGCAAAATTCCTTAACAGTTAAGCGAAAAAATCCCCCGCAATCGGATCGCCCGTTTTCCCCCCGCAGTCTGGATCGCAACAGAATTTTGACAATTATCTGGCGCGATCGGTAAAATTACAGGTACGATCGAACTATTGTCAGCAGCATTGTGTCCTTGAGTCAATACTCTTTCCCCGACACTCACATGATTGTTGACAATATTGCAGAATAGATAAAATTGTAAATATACAGTACCTTCGTTTTTTTGCCGCTTATGAATAGCAGATTCCTCGATCGACTCCACCACCCTTCCCGCCCCGTCATCGTCTTCGACGGCGCGATGGGAACCAACCTGCAAGTCCAAAACCTCACCGCAGAAGACTTTGGCGGCAAAGAATACGAAGGCTGTAACGAGTATCTCGTCCACACCAAGCCGGAAGCAGTCGCCATAGTGCACCGAGGTTTCCTCGAAGCAGGGGCCGATGTCATCGAAACAGACACCTTCGGCGCTGCTTCCATCGTGCTCGCCGAATACGATTTAGCAGACAAAGCCTATGAGCTCAACAAAACAGCCGCCGAACTCGCCAAGGGTATCGCCGCCGAATTTTCCACAGCAGAAAAACCGAGATTTGTCGCAGGATCGATCGGGCCCGGCACCAAATTGCCCACATTAGGACACATTGATTTTGATACACTCACGGCCGCTTTTGCCGAACAAGCAGAAGGACTTTACGACGGTGGCGTTGACTTATTTATTGTCGAAACTTGTCAAGATGTGCTGCAAATTAAATCAGCATTAAATGCGATTGAAGAAGTATTCAAGAAAAAAGGTGCGCGGATTCCGTTAATGGTATCAATCACAATGGAAGCCACCGGCACGATGTTAGTCGGTTCCGACATCAGCGCCGCCCTAGCGATTTTGCAGCCGTACCCGATCGATATTTTAGGATTAAATTGTGCCACCGGGCCCGATCGCATGGCCGAACACATCAAATACCTTTCCGAACATTCACCCTTCGTGGTTTCCTGCGTTCCCAACGCCGGTTTACCCGAAAACATCGGCGGCCACGCGCACTACAAACTCACGCCCATAGAATTAAAAATGGCCTTGATGCGCTTTGTCGAAGACTTAGGCGTGCAAGTCATCGGCGGCTGCTGCGGCACCCGCTACGATCACATCCGCGAACTATCAGAAATTGGCAAAACTCTCACCCCCAAAATCCGCGAAATTAGCTGGGAACCTTCCGCCGCTTCAATTTACAGCGCCCAGCCCTACGAACAAGAGAATTCCTTCCTAATTGTCGGCGAAAAACTCAACGCCAGCGGTTCCAAAAAATGCCGCGATTTGCTAAACGCCGAAGACTGGGACGGTTTAGTAGCAATGGCGAGGGAACAAGTACGAGAAGGCGCGCACATTCTCGATGTCAACGTGGATTATGTCGGCCGCGACGGCGTGCGCGACATGAAAGAATTAGTTTCCCGCGTTGTCACAAATGCAACTCTTCCTTTAATGTTGGATTCCACCGAATGGGAAAAGATGGAAGCCGGGTTAAAAGTTGCGGGCGGCAAATGTTTGCTAAATTCTACTAACTATGAAGACGGAGAACCGCGTTTTTATCAAGTTTTGGATTTGGCAAAAAAATACGGTGCAGCTATAGTTATCGGTACAATTGACGAAGACGGGATGGCGCGGACGGCTGACCAAAAATTTGCGATCGCCCAACGCGCCTACAACGCCGCCATCGAAAGAGGAATTCCCGCCCAAGAAATCTTTTTTGACACCCTAGCTTTGCCAATTTCCACCGGGATTGAAGAAGACCGAAAAAATGGTAAAGCTACGATCGAATCTATCCGCCGCATCCGCCAAGAATTGCCCGGTTGTCACGTAATTTTAGGAGTTTCTAACATTTCCTTCGGCTTGAATCCGGCGGCGCGACAAGTTTTGAATTCCATGTTTTTGCACGAAGCGATGCAAGCGGGGATGGACTCGGCAATTATCAGCGCCAATAAGATTTTGCCGATCGCCAAAATCGACCCCAAACACCAAGAAATCTGCCGTAAACTGATTTACGACGAACGGGAGTTCGACGGCGATATTTGCGTTTACGACCCCTTGGGCGACCTGACAACGGTGTTTGCGGGCAAAACTACCAAGCGCGATCGGACAGAAGACGCAAACCTCCCCGTAGAACAACGTCTCAAGCAGCACATCATCGACGGCGAACGAATCGGGCTCGATATCCAACTAGCCAAAGCATTAGAAACCTATCCCCCTCTCCAGATTATCAATACTTTCTTATTAGACGGGATGAAAGTAGTCGGAGAATTGTTCGGTTCGGGACAAATGCAACTGCCATTTGTATTGCAGTCAGCAGAAACAATGAAAGCGGCAGTGGCCTATTTAGAACCGTACATGGAAAAATCCGAATCCGGGGACAATGCCAAAGGAACATTCATCATTGCAACTGTCAAGGGCGACGTTCACGACATCGGTAAAAACTTGGTTGATATTATCTTATCAAACAACGGCTACCGAGTGATTAACTTGGGAATTAAACAGCCGGTTGACAATATCATCGAAGCCTACGAAAAGCACAAAGCTGACTGTATAGCGATGAGTGGCTTGCTGGTAAAATCCACCGCATTTATGAAAGAAAATCTGGAAGTATTTAACCAAAGAGGAATTACGGTTCCGGTAATTTTGGGCGGCGCTGCTTTGACTCCCAAGTTTGTCCATGAAGACTGCCAAAATACTTACAATGGTAAAGTAGTTTACGGCAAAGATGCGTTTTCAGACTTGCATTTTATGGACAAACTCATGCCTGCAAAATCTGCTGGTAACTGGGAAGATTTCCAAGGATTTTTGGATGAAGTTGAAAATGGCAATGGCGCAGTTAAAGAAGCTAAAACTTCCGAAGAAATCGCTGCTGAGGATGCCAAGAAAGCAGCCAAATTAGAGATTCCAACTGTAATAGATACTAGGCGTTCGGAAGCAGTTGCTATAGATATCGATCGCCCAAATCCGCCTTTCTGGGGAACGAAACTGTTACAGCCGGAAGACATCCCGTTTGAAGAGATTTTCTGGCACTTAGATTTGCAAGCCTTAGTTGCTGGACAGTGGCAGTTCCGTAAGCCAAAAGACCAATCGCGGGAAGAATACGACGCTTTCTTAGCTGAGACGGTTTATCCGATATTGGAGGAATGGAAACACAAGATTATCACGGAAAAGTTATTGCATCCCCAAGCAATTTACGGCTATTTTCCTTGTCAGTCTGAAGGCAATTCCTTGTATTTGTATCAGCCAGAAATTATGAGTAACGGGCAAGATGTATCGACACCCGCAGCAACACTCACATTTCCCCGCCAAAAATCGGCGCGCCGGCTGTGCATTGCCGACTTCTTCGCACCGAAAGAATCGGGTAAAATTGATGTATTTCCGATGCAAGTAGCGACCGTGGGAGAGATTGCTACAGAGTACGCGCAGAAGCTGTTTGCTAACAATCAATATACCGATTATCTCTACTTTCACGGATTAGCGGTACAGACGGCGGAAGCAATCGCAGAGTGGACTCACGCGCGGATTCGGCGGGAATTGGGATTTGGTAGCGAAGAACCGGACAACATTCGCGATATGCTAGCGCAAAGATATCGCGGTTCGCGATATAGTTTCGGCTATCCTGCTTGTCCGAATATGGCGGATCAGTACAAGCAGTTGGAGTTGTTGAAGTGCGATCGCATCAACCTCTACATGGATGAAAGCGAACAACTTTATCCTGAACAATCAACCACCGCAATTATCACCTATCACCCAGCCGCGAAATACTTCACCGCTTAATTTGTAGGGTGCGCCATAAGCACCTTTTTCTAGTACGGTGCGCGCACCCTACATTGAGATATATAGGTTTGTAGTGAGGACTTTAGTCCTCAGAGTTTTATAAGGACTAAAGTCCTCACTACAAACCTATTTTATTATGCTCGAATTAAACCACCAAAAAAGCACCTTAAAAAAGTGCCTTGATGAATATGAAATTTCCTTGTCCGACCAAACTTTTACGAGTGATTGCGGGGAGTGCGTGCGCCCGCAGATGCTCCTACCATCGAAGCAACTAAACCCAAGAGCGAGCCGAACAAAAACGACCAACCAGCCTTCGCAGCATTGCCAGCAATATTGCGAGCGTCGTTAGCAGATACGTTAGGGGCTTGGTTCGGCAAATTCACGCCGCCTTGCTGTGCTTGATTAATCGCTGCTCCCGCATTAGCAGCTACTACGCCAAAAGTACCAGCTACGCCATTTGCTAACAGCCAAGAGCCAATTGTTAAGGTAGTTGCCCACAAAATTGCTCCGTTCAAAAGCGCTGTGTTGCGGTTCATCGGGCCGCAAGCGCGAGCTGTCACCCAACCGCCAACGCCCAAGCTAATTAACAAACTGATAATTGACCAAATTCCGACGCCGGTACCTACGTCCCCCGCAATACTGCGCGGAGCTCCTGAATTAGCAATGTTGCTCAAGCCGATCGCCGCGCCCAATGCACTTAACACCAGTTGTGTGGCGATCGCAATTACCAAACCTGAAAAAATCGGGCCCCACCGCACTCGATCGTGGTATTCCATCACTGAATTCACCACCACAGGTTCGGTAACAACGTTATCTACAGGTCTATTTACGTATGACATAGCTTTTTCTTTCCTCTGAGAGCTGCTTTATGTTTTAAAAATCTTTCACCTAAGCATTGAGTGTGGCTGAGATTGATAGAAACTATATCTGTCTGGGGAAATAACCAGTATCTATGTCTGAAGAAAGAAACGAAAAAGTCATCAGCCCTCAGCCAGCAGCTATTAGCTAATGACTGATGACTGATGACTGATGACTGATAACTGATAACTATTTTATCCACAGTCCAGGACGCATGGGGGGCCAAAAACCCGGTTTCTGCGTGAATATTTCTCGAAAGAAGCGAGGAATTTTGGCACAAACCGGGTTTTTTGCGTCCAGGACTAATCCAGTTAGAAAACTTCGCGGACGTATAAAGGAAAGACAGCTTAACGCAATCTTACAGCCGTTCCAACGGCAGTAATCAGCAGCAAAGCCCCCGAAGTGTCTACATTAATCGTGCCGGTGTCAACTTCCACCCCGATTACGGCATTGGCGCCCTGGCGCTGGGCTCGTTTTTCCAGTTCCGCGAGGGCATCTCGCTGTCCTTTGAGAAACACTTCCTCGTAACTGCCGGTGCGCCCGCCGATGATGTCGCGAATGCCCGCGAAGAAATCTCGCAGGGCGTTGGTGCCGTAGACCACCTCAGCAGTTACAATTCCCAGGTAAGATTGAATTTCTGCTCCTTGGATGATATCAGTTGTTGTTACAATCATCAGTTGGCCTCGATCGCGAATATTTTGAGTTGGTCTTGTTCTGTAGGTTTACTACATCTCGCCGTTCAAAGATTCCTGGTAAACCATAAGCTGTCAGCTTCGCAATCTGACAGCTATTCGCTCTTTTATTCCACACACTCCTTGAAAAAAATGGCCGTCCACAAACAAAGTCTCTTGGTATTCAGTACGCTGTTGGTAGCGGGATTCGCAATCGCAGCGCCGCTTCGGGCGGTTTCAGCAGAAATATCAGTTCAAGCTAAGCCTAAAAGTGATTCAAATTTAGATAATCTGCTGCGGCAAGGACGTGAGTTGGTAGATTTAGGAGACTACAGTAAGGCGATCGCCATTTATCAGCAAGCAGCGCGTTTAGATGCGGAAAACCCGCGCATTTTTTCCGGTATTGGCTACTTAGAAGCGCGTCAGGGTAACTATCAAGCCGCAGTAGAATTTTACCAACAAGCGATCGGTCTTGAACCGAACAATGCTGACTTCCAATACGCTTTAGGATATGCTATGGCGAATTTGCAAAACTATCCCGCAGCAGCCACAGCTTACCGTCGCGCAGCCCAACTCGATCGCAAAAATGTCAACGCCCGGATCGGTCTCGGAGTGGTACTCTTTCAGCAAAAAGATTACAGCGGTGCTTTTAAAGCATACCAAGAGGCGATCGCCCTCGATCCGAAAAGTTGGCAAGCTTATTCTTCAATGGGTTTAGTATTGATCCAGCAGGGAAATTTTGCCAGTGCAGTTAGCGTGCTCCAACAAGCAGCCAAACTCGCTCCCAAACAAGCCGGTGTCCAGTTAAAATTAGGTACTGCTTTGCTTCGCAGCGGGAATACTTCTGAAGGGATAACAGCTTTTGAAGAAGCTGCCAAATTGGAGCCTCGCAATCCAGAAGTGCAGCTAGAAATTGGCGAAATTCTCAAAGGTCAAAACGACTTAGACGGAGCGCTTGAAGCGTATGAGCGGGCGATTGCAGTGCGACCGAATTTAGTGGAAGCACACGCAGCAATTGGGGAAATCCAACTAGAAAAACAAGATTTTTTAGGAGCGATTACCACTTTTCGGCGAGTGATTGGACTCGATCCCGACCGGGCAGAAGCTTATTACAATATGGGAACGGCATTCAAAGCGCGCGATCGCAAATCCGAAGCAATTCAAGCTTATCAAAAAGCCCTCGACATTTACCGCCAGCAAGGAAACAATGATGGTGCCCTAAAAGCTGAAGCGGCGCTTCAAGAACTAAAGCAATGAGTAATGGGTAATGGGTAATAATTGGCAATGGGTAATTTATAATTACATCGTTCCCATATAATAGATCCCGGAGGGCGGGTTTATGTGTTTCTTCAATTACCTCAAAGATGGCTGGTAAAACCCGCCCCTACATCTCTCGATCTGGGATTTGACCGAACTTTATGAAAGTCTGTGCAGCCATAAAAACTTTGTTTCTTTAGTTTACAAAACTAAGGTTGCTTAGGGGCTGTTTCCAATGCTTAAGATTTTTTTAACCGCTTATAAACGCGGATTTATGTGATATAATCTAGGCGTAACTTTTCAAAGACCGATCGCCCTTAAATATTTGCTCTCTTGCTCTCTCTTTTGTCAGATACTTAAACTACTCGCCCAAGCTTAATCTATTTCTATTGATAGAGACTGCCAACTTGTTAACATTTGTAAAATAAGCGGAATATCCCATCCCCAGAGCTTCATCTATGCAAACGTATGACGTGATTATCATCGGTGCCGGTCACAACGGACTGGTCTGCGCCTCTTATCTTCTCAAAGCCGGATATACGGTACTTTTGTTAGAAAAACGTTCAGTACCGGGCGGCGCGGCCACTACCGAAGCTGCGATTCCCGAATTACCGGATTTTAAATTCAATTTGTGCGCGATCGACCACGAATTTATCCATTTAGGGCCGGTCGTAGAAGAATTAGAACTGGAAAAACACGGTTTAGAATATCTTTTCTGCGATCCAGTTGCCTTTTGTCCGCATCCCGACGGCAAATATTTCTTAGCGCACAAATCTGTAGAAAAAACTTGTGCTGAAATTGCCCGCTACAGCGAGCGCGATGCTAAAAAATATGCCGAATATACAGACTTTTGGCAGCGGGCTTTAGGTGCAATGGTTCCGATGTTTAATGCGCCACCAAAATCCATCATAGATATTCTGGGCAACTACGATATTTCAAACATCAAAGATTTATTGTCAGTGATCGGTTCCCCCGACAAAACGCTGGACTTTATTCGCACGATGCTCAACAGCGCTGAAGACATTCTCAACGAGTGGTTTGATGAGGAATTTATCAAAGCACCCCTAGCAAGATTGGCTTCAGAACTCGGTGCGCCTCCTTCCCAAAAAACCCTTGCTGTAGGCGCAATTATGCTGGCAATGAGGCACAATCCCGGCATGGCCAGACCGCGCGGAGGGACGGGTGCATTAATACAAGCGCTGCTTAGTGTAGTGAAAAGCTATGCGGGTGTTGTGCTTACCGACCAGCACGTCGAGAAAATATTAGTTGATGGCGGTCGCGCTGTAGGAGTTCGAGTTGCAGGCGGCACCGAATATCGCGCTACCAAAGGTGTCATTTCTAATATTGATGCGAAGCGTTTGTTTCTGCACTTAATGGATTCCAGCGATGTTGACAGTGCTGACCCGGATTTGCGGGAAAGATTGGAGCGCAAAATTGTTAATAACAACGAGACTATTCTCAAAATAGACTTAGCTCTCAATGAAGCGCCTAGATTCGATCGCTGGAATCACCGAGACGAGTTTTTGATCGGTTCTGTTTTAATTGCTGACTCGGTGAAACACGTCGAAATTTCTCACAGCGAGCCTTCGATCGGCAGAATTCCCGACTCCGATCCGTCGATGTATGTGGTGTTTCCGACGGTACTAGACCCGTCGATGGCTCCTCCGGGACATCATACGGCTTGGATTGAATTTTTTGCTCCTTACCAGATCGAAAATGCTGAAGGAACCGGTCAGCACGGTACGGGTTGGACGGATGAGTTGAAAAACAAAGTTGCCGATCGCTGCATCGATAAATTAGCAGAATACGCGCCAAATATCAAGAATTCAATTATTGGCCGCCGCGTGGAAAGTCCGGCGGAATTGGGAGAGCGTTTGGGCGCTTTGAAGGGGAATTATTACCACGTTGACATGACGCTGGATCAGATGATATTTTTCCGTCCTTTGCCGGAGTTGGCTAATTACAAAACGCCGATCGACGGTTTGTTCCTCACTGGTGCGGGTACGCATCCGGGTGGCTCGATTTCGGGGATGCCCGGACGCAATACGGCTCGCGTTTTCATGCACGCGCAGCAGCCGATCGCGCAGACTTTGGCGGATGCGGCTAATTCTCTGAAATCGACGGCTAAATCGGTGTTTCGGAGTAATGAGAAGTAAGATTTTTAGCAACCGCAGATGAATGCGGATAAACGCAGATGTGATTCATCTGCGTTTATTTGTATTGATTTATCATTGTGCGAGTGTGAGAATTTTTTCTGGTTGATTTCCTGTGAAGGGAAAACGCTGGGCGATCGACCTCAATCTCTTTGAAAACTCACTCGGCTAACCTTGTTGAACCATCCACATCAGAAATCCCTCGATTTGTTCGGCTGGCGGCAGGGGATAATCGCTGAGGTCGATCGCCGATCCCCCAGCATCTCGAATTCTGATAAATTCATACTTTATGCGGATGAAAAGACCGGCCCAAAGTTGAGAAACTGAAAGATGGCGTTACCCTTTTTTGAGCGATGGCAAACCGAGTTTTGATTGTCGGCGGGCGGGGACGAATTGGCAGCAGCGTTGCCCAAGATATTCTCACCTATACCGACGCAGAAATTACTGTTACCGGACGCAATCCTGAAGGCTCTATTCTGCCGGGATTGCCGCCCGATCGGGTGCAGTATCAAGCTTTAGATTTAGCGGACACTGCCGCTATGAAAAAAGCAGTTTCATCATCTAATCTTGTCGTTCACTGTGCGGGGCCTTTTCACTACCGAGACGCGGGCGTGCTGAAAAATTGCATCGAATCAGGTGTTAATTATACTGATGTCAGCGACAGCCGCAGTTTTACTCGCAGAGCTTTAGAATTGCGCGAAACTGCTAAAAATGCTGGGATTACTGCTATTATTAACACGGGCATTTTTCCCGGTGTTTCTAACAGCATGGTGCGCCGAGATGTCGAACAATTAGATGCAGCAGAATACATTCATTTGAGTTATGTGGTGGGAGGTTCTGGCGGTGCTGGCGTTACCGTAATGCGGACTACTTTTTTAGGTTTGCAAACGCCTTTTGATGTTTTGGTTGATGGCAAACTACAGCAGGTAAAACCCTACAGCGATCGCGAAACAATTGAATTTCCCGAACCCTACGGCAAAACAGGCGTTTACTGGTTCGATATGCCGGAAGCAATCACTTTACCGGAAACTTTCCCAGTCAAATCAGTGGTGACTAAATTCGGCACGTCTCCCGACCTTTACAATCACCTTACTTGGTTTGTTGCCAAGTATTGGCCGGCTAGCTGGCTCAAAAATAACTCGGTGATTGAGTTTCTATCCTATGTCAGTTACGGGATGACTAGCGTTACTAATAGTTTTAGCGGCGTTGGCGTGGCTGTGCGATCGCAAGTGACCGGCCTGAAAAATGGCAAACCGGCTCAAGTTCGATCGATGGCGGTACACCCAAATGCTGCGACCGCTACGGGCATCGGTACTGGCACCATAGCTCAATTAATGTTAGAAGGCCAACTGACAAAACCGGGCGTTTGGTCGGTGGAACAAGCTCTTTCTACTGAGCTATTTGAACGAGCTATGCAGAGCCGCAACCTTAACATAGAGCAGGTTTGTTTGTAGTTATTTAGGTGGTTTGTAGCAATTTTAAATGTTGGGTGAACGGGCTTTTTTTGATGAACCGCGAAGACGCTTACGACGCGAAGGAAGAGCAGAGATGAGTGAGGGGGTTCGCAATTGATGGGAGAACCGCTAGATCGGGTTTTTAGCAGAAATTGCTCTTCACAGGATATGAGTCTTGGTTGTTTGACTAATCTATCTTTTGGTAGAAGTAATCTTAACCAACAGGCGCTTAATATACTGGACATCACGATAAATATCCCTTTTCGCTCGATCGAGATGCGGTAGCTGCGAGTTTGAAGATTGCGCTTCAACCAAGGTTTTTGACCTGCGATCGCCCAGAAGGGACAACAAACACGATAAGTTTTGCGAAAAAATACGAGGAGACGTTGATATGAAGCGGGTTTTAAAAGCTCTCGGGCAAACATTGACTCAAAGCATTTTGCTGGTATGTATGCTGGCTTTGATTGGTCTGGCAGGCCTAGCGGTAGCACCCAGTCAGGCTGCTTACGCAGGTCAAGACAGGAGTCAGGCGCCGTCCGCTAAAATTACTGACCCAGCAGAAAGTTTCGAGGATCTCAATCCCCAAGCAGCTTACGAAGATATAGTCAAAACCGCTCAAAATCCTGCAAAGGTCGAGCAGGTTTACGACGAAAGCTTAAAGGAGTACAAGGAAGAGCACCCGCAAGAAAGCATAGTTCAAAAAGCTGAAGAGTTGATCGAAAAGGTCACGGGCAACGACTAAATTAACAAGTTTCTATCATAGGGCATAGGGCATAGGGCATAGGGCATAGGGCATAGGGCATAGGGCATAGG
>JAUBOH010000210.1:0-11134 GCA_036700145.1 Microcoleus occultus BM001215366 | reverse complement strand
TCTCACTGTTAAAAACCAACTGTCGATTGTCGATTGTCAACTGTCAACTGCTATACTTTGCTACCAAACCAAAATTTCTCCGAGAAACTGGGTTTGTGAGGCGTAAGTCCTGAACAATTAAGAACGTCTTGACCGTCAGAGCGGTTGCTATATCTTACAATCAGTAATTGTGAAAGCGGCTGTGAGTTTGACGGGCCCCTACAGCTGGCGCGTAAATTTTGAGAGTGTGGGAGTTGTGCGGCAACGAGTCGAAAGCAGTACATTTCCACCGAAACTCGATGCCGGGAACGGCTGCTAATTTGTAGTACATGAAACATTTAAGCTGTTGCGCGTTTAACTCGGTCTTTTTCAATTCCCCTGTGGAAATAACGTCAAATTCTCTGGCTTTGCGCCGCTTTGAGAGCTGATTTTCCCTCACACCCCCTCGCACCCTATACAGAAAGCGGCGAAGCGTGAAGAGCGGCGAAGCAATGGAGCCCGATCGAAACTATGCTGTACTGCATTTAAATTGTATATTTCAATCAACTATTCCCCACTCTTCTGGCCCTCCCCTCGGATGGCCATCCGACCCTCGAACATCACAGACAATCTAGAGGCGCTGCAGCTTATTCCCCGAATCCTGGGCCGGCGATGTTTCTGCCGCCTGGCCCCTTGAGTCGGGTTTTAGCTAAAACCCGTTCAACAAACAGGTGAAATTTCTTTCAATTTTTACCGGATTGCCGAACCCAGACTGCGTTCTGTGCGAGTTATATGACGAACACCTTAATAGAAGATTGCGACTTGGTATTTGGCGTTTTGAAGGGATTGGCAGCCCGAAAAACAGGGTTTATATCATTTTAAATTAAAGACTTGAAGAAGTGGGAATGACTTATTCCATAAGGGTTTGGAGCGCGACCTACAGTTGGATTTTTTTGGTAAACTGGGTTTACAAGTAGCTGGGAGCGAGCGGCATCGAGAACAAGTGCTGCCTCGCCTTGTTGGGGTAAAAGTTAACCCCGCGCCGATAACTGCTGGCTGCAGATTTGCCCTCCGCCACCCTCTAGGTATTTCCATTCATGGCTTTACAAGCTTTTTACCTTGACCGCAGACTGGATCGGGAATTGCTGAATGCAGGGAACAGACTTTACAGTAAAAAGTAAAGCATTTAATTTGCGACAATAATTCCTCGCGCGATCGCCTGCACGAGCGATCGAAGCATTTGGGCCGCGAACAGCAAATAGATCGCCTGCACGACCATCCTTACTTGCACCCCCGGTTTTGAGGCTTGGGTAATTAATCCAGAATCTTATATTCAGAATTCTTAGTATTGACAGTGAAACAAAGTTAATCTAATGTGTTGTAATTGATATAACTAAAGTCCAATAAGCGAGGTACGGTCAATGGCAGAAACAGCTACAGCACCCTTAACAGGAAAAGGTCTGCTTCAAAAAATCAAAGGCAGCGATTTGCCACGCAGAGAACTTGCAAAGCTTTGCGGCTACTTCACAGTCAGCAAGAGTGGAGAAACGCGGATTAACTTGGCTGAGTTTTACGATGCAGTGTTAGCTGCTAAGGGCATTGAGCTAGAGAAGTCGAAAGCAGACGGACGCGGGCGAGAAGCGAGTTATCGAGCGAGCGTTCACAAGAATGGCTCGATCGTGATCGGGGCAAATTATACCCAAGAAATGGGATTAAAGCCGGGAGACGAGTTTGAAATTAAACTCGGATACAAGCACATTCGCTTGATTCAGATCGATGTGGACAGACCGGATGTAGAATTGGAAGATGATGAGGAGGATACAGAAGAATAGAGGCGATCGCGATGCAGTCAGCCGATAGCAAGGCGACTGGATTTGGCATTCGCTATACGAGTATTTGCGCGCCACCCTTCGATTTAACTGATGAGCTGTCTTGACTATTTCTATTTTCTCTTGTCCCGCAAAGACTACAGTGCCTCTGAACTTCGCAAAAAGGGGCAAGAGAAAGGTTTTGGCAATGAGGAAATATTGGAGGCGATCGCGCAAATTCAAGACCGGGGCTATCAGTCTGACACTCGCTTGGTGGCAAACTCGATCGCCTCTGCATCAGGCAAATACGGCAAGTCTGCCGTCAAACGCAAGTGCCTGCAAAAAGGAATTACCAGCGATTTGTTCGAGCAAGTCTGGGAAGAAGAAATTGACGAAAATCTGGACTCGGAAGCAGAAAAACTGGCTCAGTTAAAAGCGAAAGTCATGCGGAAATACAAGATCGATGCTTGGGATAAAGTAGACCAAAAAACCAAGGGCAAAGTCTTGAATTACTTGCAATATAGGGGCTTTAATGGCTTTGAAATTTGGCGTCTGTGGCAAACAGAAGAAGATGACGAATAAATTCTAGGGCTTCACCGATCGAGCGTGGCCCCCTGATAGGCAAGCACAACTGCACTGCTGCCAGGGGGCCTAATTGTCAGTTCTGAGTTTTTGTATCTGTATGTCAATCCTCAGACTTGCCTAAAGAAGATTCGTACATCTGCCGGTGTCTGGCTAAAAGCAGGAGATATTTCTCGTTGATTTTGGCCAGCATCCATTTCTCTTTAAAGATGGCTGCCGATTCTGCTTTCACCGGATCTTCTTCTAGCGGCAAAATATCTTTTCGAGCTGCGGTTTGCTCTGCAACAGAATTCTGCTTCTGAGGGTTCTGCGGGTATTTTCGCCCGCTTTTGTGGTTGGCGTAGCGGCGCGATCGAGTGTAGCCCATCTGCAAGAACTTGCGGGCCATGTCGGCTCCCACAAAATCTTCGTGCGATAGATACTCTAAAAATAAGGAGTAAATTTTGCTGCTGGACTCCCGGGCAATTTCAGGAGTCTTAAATCTCCAGAAAGGCAGAATTTCTCCTTTGTAGGGTTCCACCAACAGCACTCCTTGTTCTCCTTTCCCTACCCGATAAAGTTCCGGGTGCTGTCGAAAGTCAATGTTCTTAAAATCCACAGAGTAGTCGAACTGCTTCATTGGGCGTTTCCTGGTGTATCTGGAACTATAGAAGCCTGCGGTTTACCTTCGTCTGGTTGGGTATAAACCCAGGCCCAAGCAATGAAGACAGCTTGAAAAGGCAGCCTGAACCAATACAGTAATTGGTTGTGGGGAATCCCTTCTATCGGAATGTTGTTGACGGCTTGATTGATATTAGCTGGAAACACGGCAATAAACAGGGCAATTAATCCCCAAGCCGCCGCCCTGCTGACAGGAGGAACTAACAGCCCAATTCCGCCCAAAATCTCAAAAAAACCGCTGATATAAACCAATGCTTCTGGGTAAGGAAGCTGGGGCGGCACGATTCTGATAAAAGGTGCGGGTACTGCAAAGTGCAGGACGCCTACAACACTCATAGCTACTGCGAGGATAACTCGCCAAATTTCTTTTTGAGCTTTCATGGTCGTTTCGGTAATTAATAATTGTTAACTTGCTGCGAAAACGCTTGCAAAAATCCGCTATCTGCGATCGAGATGACAAGAAAACTGAGGCACAAAAATTCAAGCCTTCCGGGTTTTTCTAGTCTTGCTGGCGGCTGTAACGATCTTTGGTAGAAAAACCAGTTTCTCGGTAATACCAGTTCCCAAAAAGAATGCTGCAGCAGGCGATATCGAACCCATACAGAATCAGTCATTGCCAATTCTTTAATCTTCAATAGGAAAATCGAAAATGGTACAAGTCCCAGACAAGTTTTAGCAGCCCCTCTCCTTGAGGAAGCGGCGACTTGAATCGAAGGCTTGCCGGTGAAGCTCCCAAAACAGATACCGCCTGTTTTGATAGGAAGATTTTAATGTGTAGTTCGCTGCTGCTGCCTCTGTCTTCGGGTAGTAAAACCTAATTTTTGGTTCCGCCTCGGGCCGGGCCTGGGGTCAAACCAGCCGGGGATTTTCTTGCTGGACAAATGCGCCGCAGCTTAACATTAAATCATCCAGGGAATTGATGAGTGCGATTGCTCCTAAATTTGACATTAGTTTAAAAAACAGAATGCAACTGCCTTTCTCGGCGCTCCAAACCATGATAGTCATAAGTCATTCCCTATTCTGCAAGTCTTTAATCCCATGACCTAGACTTGCGGACGATCGCACGTCACTGCGAGTAATTAATGCGAGTAATTTGTCAAGGGGTTTTACAATTATTTAATATTTACGCTATGAGAATTATTTGTAGAGGTAATTCGGGAACGCTCTGTAATTAAAGCTACCGTCGAAGTTTTGGGTTTTGTCAACTTCTCAAAGATGTTACAATAGATCGAATTAGGAAATTTGCTAAAAAGTCGATCGCCGTAATAACCAGCAAATCCTGCTGCTTGAATTAAAGATTGTTACTCAAGGACAGGAACTTTTTAGCCACCACATTATTCAAAAAGATTGAGCCTCCCAGCGCTGTGCCATTTTTATCTACACGCAAGCAATCACCGACGACCATGAAAACCTCAACCAACAACTCTAAATTTCGCCTAAACCGGATGCTGCGGCAATCCTTGCTCGCAGGCGTCATTTCTGCAGCAGCCTTAGCTAGCGGATGGGCCCCCGGCTTGTACGCACAATCCCCAAGCCTCGTTTTCGGAGCCGCCGCCCAAGCTCAAGACATTAGCAACGCCGAAATTACTAGCTACGCTCGCTCTGTCTTGGGAATCGAACCCAGGCGGGAGGAAGCTATGAAGGAAATTAAAGGAATGGCTGGTGGCTCGGTTCCCAGAATAGTCTGCAACGAAACTCAGGGAATTAACAGCCTGTCTGGAGGTATGCGCGGCGTGGCAGTGAATTACTGCCAACAAGCTAAAAAAATTATCGAAACCAATGGTTTGACAGTTAGTCGCTTCAACCAGCTCACTTTGCTCCAGCAAGCGAATCCGGCAGTGAAACAGCGAATTCAAGCTGAGCTGCTGCGGCTGCAACAAGCGGGCCAATAAGATCGAGGGTTTGAGTCTTTCTTCCTCTCCCGTTTTATGGTTCGAGTTACTAGACGGTATGCAAAAATTTTGGAAAAAAGGGCGATCGTCTGTAAAAAAGTGCTTGACAAAATGACAAAAGTTTGGTGTGGAAGCCTGAACGGGAGCGGTTCAGAGAGATGAATATTTTCCAACTGGCTGTAAATCCCAATTAGAGATGAAAAAGATATTCCTCAAAAACTCGATGTGAAGTGAATTCCTGTGAGGAATAAAATAGAAAAATGCTAACTTTCACAAAACATTTGCCTGCAAATCCCGATGCGGTTGTCAGCTTTAGTTTACCGATGACAGCGGACGATCGCACTCGCAGCCGCCACCGGTTCGAGACAGATGCCTCAGAAGTGGTAAACTTGCGTTTGCCCAGAGGTACGGTGTTGCGCGATCGAGATTTATTGGAGTCGGAAGACGGTAGCTGTTTGGTACTGGTAAGCGCAAAACCCGAACCGGTGCTGACAGCGCGGGCTTCGACTCCGCTGCTGCTGATGCGGGCGGCTTATCATTTGGGAAATCGCCACGTCGCTTTAGAAGTTGCCGATAATTATTTAAGGTTTTCTCCCGACTCTGTTTTGCAGGGAATGCTCGAAAAAATGGGTTTGGAAGTAATAGCAGAAATTGTGCCGTTTCAGCCGGATATGGGTGCTTACGGGCACAGTCATTAGGAATTGGGAATTGGGAATTGGGCATTGGGAATTGGGCATTGGGCATTGGGCATTGGGCATTGTAACCAACAAATAACCGTCAACAGTCAACAGTCAACCGCCAACAAATAACAGTCAACAGTCAACAGTCAACCGCCAACAGTGAACAGTCAACTATTATATTTGTTGCAGCTAGCTTTTGCACCTGTGGGAGCTTATAGTTATTCTGAGGGAATCGAAAATCTGGTAGAAACTGGTACGATCGACAATGAGATTGCTTTGAAAAATTGGTTGCAAGATTCCCTGGAATTTGGGGCGGTGCGAGTAGAGGCTGCTGTGGCGGTACGGGCTTTGAGGGCGGCGAAGATTGGGGATTTGACGGCTTTGAGTTACTGGAATGCTTGGGCGACTGCGGCTAAGGAAACTGAAGAGTTGCGGTTGCAAAGTTGGCAAATGGGGCGGACTTTGGTGAGGTTGCTGCTGGATTTGCGATCGCCCGTACCTTCTGCGTTAACAGCAATTGTACAAGAATTGGTGGAATTTGGCGGCAATCAGTGCAATTTTGCGATCGGCTTTGGCATTGCCGCCGCCAACTGGCAGATTGAAGAAGAAGCCGCCGTGTTAGGATATTTGTACAGTTGGGCTGCAAATTTGGCGAGTGCGGGGGTGAAACTGATTCCCCTCGGCCAAACAGCCGGTCAACAATTACTGCTAGATTTACATCCACAAATTAGTTGTACGGCCCAAGAAGTTTTAAAATTAGAAGATGATGATATTGCTAGTTGCAGTTGGGGATTAGCCTTGGCTAGCATGGCCCACGAAACTCAGTACACTCGATTGTTTCGCAGTTAAAAATAGGAAGGAAGTTCGGCAACGGATTATGTAACGGATTTAACGGATGTCAGGAAGCAGTCAGTTGTTACTAATAACCTTCCAGGCTATGCTTTCAATGCCCCATGCCCCATGCCCACGGAGGCCCATGCCCCATGCCCAATTACCAAAATAATTATGAGTGCTTTTCGTGTAGGAATTGCGGGCCCGGTTGGTTCGGGGAAAACTGCTTTACTTGATGCTTTGTGCAAGTCGCTGCGCCATGAGTACCAGATTGCTGTAGTGACTAATGATATCTATACTCAGGAAGATGCACAGTTTTTGGTGCGGAGTCAAGCTTTAGAGGGTGATCGAATTTTGGGCGTAGAAACGGGAGGCTGTCCCCACACAGCCATCCGCGAAGATGCTTCGATAAACTTAGTAGCGATAGAAGAGTTAGAGCACAAATTCACTGATTTAGATTTAGTCTTTGTAGAAAGTGGCGGCGACAATTTGGCGGCAACTTTTAGCCCGGAATTAGTAGATTTGACAATTTACGTAATCGATGTGGCTGCGGGCGATAAAATTCCGCGCAAAGGCGGGCCGGGAATTACTAAATCAGATTTATTAGTAATTAATAAAATAGACCTCGCGCCTTTTGTGGGAGCAGATTTGGGCGTGATGGAACGGGATGCGAAAAAGATGCGCGGGGAGAAACCTTTTGTTTTTACTAACTTGAAAACTCAGGAAGGATTAGAATCTGTAGTTAATTTTGTTAAGTTGAATATTGGTGAGAATTAAGGATTAAGCACCGTCCATTCCCAATGCTAAAATCCCCAAAATTTTACCCAAATTGGTAAGCAAAGTTTCGGTTGTCTCAACAAAAACCGCTTGTCCTTCGAGTTTTAAGAATTTCCATCTATCTCCTGTAGTGACAGCCCCATAAATTGTGGCAATCTCATTACCTTCGCGCTCGTTGAAAATTTGAGCTGCTAGCATTTCAGCTATGCACTGTCCCAATCCTGAATTAATGTTTTCCTTTTTAGCCTCAACAATAGCAATGACTGGGGCTTTTACAATTAACAATTCTGGCGATCGGCTTATCAGAAAATCACAATTTCCATTCAGCCCTCTTTCAGCATCTACAGTAAAATCAATGCCAGAAAATAAGCTCACGCGATGGTGTAAAAGTTTTCTCACTTCCATTAAAATCGGCGCGATAATCAGTTCGGAACGCGATTTTTCTGTATTGCTACCGAGAGCTACAGGCAGATTTTCTTGCAAAGTTTCTGTCAGTAATCTGCTGTACTCTAACTCTGGTGCAGGAGTGAAGATTTCGACTATTTCAGTATAAGCTAAGTCAAAGGTTTTCAATACTTTGTCTAAATTAAAGTCACTGTATGCCATTTGACTTTCTCCGGGTTACAAATTCTCGTTAAGCGAAGCTATCCCGAAGGGAATCGCCTATTTACTTTAACACTCCCTACCGCACCAACAATTCCCTGACCAAATTTGCCAAACGTTCCGCACTGTCTGTCACCGCTAATTTAGAAGCAGCTTGAGACATTTTTGCCAAATATTCGGAATCTTTTAACAAATACAGCACCTTGCTTTGCAACACCTCTGCTGTTAGTTCGCTTTGACGGAATACCACGGCGGCTTCTGATGCGGCAAACACTTCGGCATTAAATCTTTGGTGGTCGTCAGCGGCGTGAGGATAAGGAATTAAAATAGAAGGTACTCCCGTTACTGCTAATTCTGTCATTGCACTCGCGCCCGATCGGCTAATTGCTAAATTTGCTCGCTGCAACAAACTCGCCACATTCTCGTAAAATGGCATTGACAAATACTGTTCGTGTTTCAAACTTTCAGCATCCGGGTCATTATTTCCGGTGAGGTGAATTACCCAAGCGCCCGCCTCAAACCAAGCCGGAGCACACTCGCGCACTAATTGATTGACGGCGACAGCACCTTGAGAGCCGCCCATGACTAAAATTACAGGTACGCTGTCAGGAATTGATAACTTTAGAGGCTGGCGAGTCAGGAATTGCGATCGCACCGGCGTGCCCGCAACCACGGTTTTAGCGCGGGGTAAATGCTGAGCCGCTGCTGCAAATCCGATCGCCACAGCAGTACACAAAGGACTAAACCAGCGCGTCACCTTGCCGGGAATTGCGTTAGATTCGTGGAGAATCACCGGCAAACCCAAAGAGCGGGCCGCCAGAATTGCCGGTGCTGCGATGTAACCGCCTGTCGTAAATACTCCCTGAAACTTTCCCGCTTTGAGCAACTTCCGCACTTGCAGGATGGAGCCGGCGAGTCCGCCCAAAATTCGCACTGTGCCGAGTCCAAATCGCTCCTGAAAGCCTTCGACGGCGATCGTGTGGAGGGGGTAAAGGGATGAAACTAACTGCGTTTCCATGCGGTCAGGAACTCCCAGCCATTCGATCTGACAGTCGTTTAACTGCCCGGCGGTGGCGATCGCGGGGAATAAATGTCCTCCAGTGCCGCTAGCTGCAACCAATAACCGGACGGGGGCTTTTGTCAAGGTATTTGTCTCTTTTACAAGTTCCACAGGTCGATAGATTTTAGATTAGAGGTTTTAGATTATTATGCTTATTATTCCGGCAGTTTCAGCCAATTTTCAATCAGCAATCTAAAATGAGATTGTGCCGTGTCCCTCCTTCAGTTGTCAGTTTTCGTTGCAGGCGAACAGTTGCCCGCGCGGCGACCCCTGACAAATAACCAAATTATCATCTAATGCGTAATTTTTTGAATTTAGTGCCAAGTCTATCTCAGTATTTTTGCAGCCGTCGGGACGAAAAAGCCGATCCTCTTCGAGGGCTGCGCCAACGGGCGATCGTTTTTGGCTTTAACGGAGGGCAGTCGATCGCTCAAATGTTGTTATGTTTAACGGTGGTAAGTGGTGGCGTGCTGCATCCGAATGCTGTCAGGGCTGGGAGTGCGACTCCCCAAACGATCGCCCAAACAAGAGCAAATGCGCCCGCCCCACTCACAAAACTGCTAACAGAAATTGACGCAGCGGCCAACCGGCGCGATGTCAAAGCAGTCATGGCATTTTACAGCCCGAATTTCACCCATTCTGACGGCTTAAACAGCAGCATCATGGAAAAAGCGCTGACGCAGCTTTGGGAGCGATATCCGACGTTGAATTACCGCACCGAGCTTAAATCTTGGAAAACCGAAGCTAGTGCGATTGTCGCCGAAACCGTAACTACAATTACTGGCACTCATAAAAAGGATGGGATAGACTTAAATCTCAAAGCTACCATCCGTTCTCAGCAGCGCTTTGAAGGTGAAAAAATAGTTAAGCAAGAGATTTTAGCAGAACAAACTCAGCTTAGTTCCGGCAAAAATCCTCCCACAATTGAAGTGAATTTGCCGGAGGAAGTTAAGGTGGGTACAGAGTACCATTTTGATGCCATTGTCCGAGAGCCGATCGGCAATGACATTTTAATAGGAACAGTTTTGGAGGAACCCGTTACCGAAAAAACATTTTTTAATCCGTCAGAAGTCGAGCTGGAGTTGCTGAATTCCGGGGGAATTTTTAAAGTAGGTAAAGCTCCGGCTACGGCTGAAAATCGGTGGATTTCAGCAGTTTTGATGCGACAAGGCGGAATTGCAACGGTTAGTGTGCGATTGCGGGTTGTCAAGTAATAAAATAGGTGTTATGGGGAATTGGGAATTGGGAATTGGGCATCGGGCATTGGGAATTGGGAATTGTTGACTGTTGACTGTTGACTACTGCTAACTGTTGACGGCGTTGAGTGATGACAACAGACAACAGACAACAGTCAACAGCTTTCCTGTCAACAGCTTTCCTGTCAACAGCCAACAGTCAACTGATTAAAAATGATTTCTATCCAAAATCAAATTGTTTTCATTACGGGTGCGAGTAGCGGTATCGGAGCAGCTTGCGCCAAGATATTCGCCAAAGGTGGAGCGAAACTAATTTTAGCAGCCCGCCGCCTGGAAAAGCTCGATCGACTGGCAAACGAACTTGTAGAAACAAAATCGATCGCGTCGGCGAACGAGATTTACTTGCTAGAATTAGACGTGCGCGATCGCCCAGAAGTCGAATCGGCAATAAATGCGCTTCCCGAGGGCTGGAAAAGCATCGATATTCTGATTAACAATGCGGGATTGAGCCGCAGTTTAGACAAACTCCACGAAGGCAACTTTCAAGATTGGGAAGAAATGATTGATACCAATGTTAAAGGCTTGCTGTACATGACTCGCTACATAGTGCCGGGAATGGTAAGCCGAGGCCGCGGCCACGTAGTGAATATCGGCTCAATAGCAGGCCGCCAAGCTTATCCGAAAGGTAATGTTTATTGCGCTTCCAAAGCAGCGGTGAGAGCTATTTCTGATGGGTTGAAACAAGACCTTTTGGGAACAGCGGTGCGGGTGACGGAAATAGAACCCGGTTTGGTGGAAACAGAATTTAGCAATGTCCGGTTTCACGGCGATGCAGAAAAGGCGAAAAATGTTTATCGAGGATTGACACCTCTGACTGCTGATGATGTAGCTGACGTGGTGTATTTTTGCGTGACGCGATCGCCCCACGTCAATATTAGCGAGGTCTTGCTAGTTCCGACAGACCAAGCGAGTGCAACTCTGGTTCACCGAGAAGAGTTTTGAGTTTTGATTGGCGACTTTTCCGGATTGCGCTCGAATTCTCAGGAAGCTTAAGTGGTAGATGCACCCTGATTAATTAACTCCCGAC
>JAUBOH010000209.1:3214-11301 GCA_036700145.1 Microcoleus occultus BM001215366 | reverse complement strand
CAAAGCAGATATTCGAGTCGATTGAAATGCGAGACAGTAAATTATTTTGAGTCATGTGTTTTCAATTAGATAATAATCATTTCTTGATTTTATCAACATTTTTTTATTGGATCGGCATCACGGCTATTTTTTCCTTGCTTAACACGATCGCTAGATTCAGTCTAACACTCTTGTCGGAGCGATCGCCCTCACACTTCATTTTGACTATTTTCTTGCTCAACTTCCTCAAAATTAACTTGTTCGTAAACATCAGATAGAGGAACCTCTAGCTCGAAGGAATTAAACACTAGAGCCGTATCTTCCTCGTCATACTCGCTATACGACCATCTTTTATTCTCGGTTTTAGAATACTGTTCAACCTTGATTTTTGTTTGGTCAATCAGAATGTATTCTCGAAAACTCGGAAGAGTTTTGTAAAATGTAAACTTGTCAGATCGATCGTAATTTTTAGTAGACTTTGATAAAACTTCCACAATCACTTGAGGGTTGGTAATCATATCTGTACGATTGTTGTGGTACTCAGGTTGCCCAAAAGTTACCATTACGTCGGGATAAGTGTAAAGTCGCACTTTTGGTACCCACAGACGCACGTCACCGATGAAGATGCGGTAATTCCGTTTTTTGAGACCAAGACTCAAAGCAATGTACAAATTGCCAGCGATTTGATTGTGATTGGTAGATCCGCCTGTCATAGGAATAATTTCTCCGTCGAGATATTCACTTTTGTACTCTGCTGTTTCTTCCAGTGCTAAATATTCTTCTGGAGTGAAGTAGCGTTGTGCTGTTGGCTGTTCTGTTACTTGTAGAATAGCTGTCACGGTTTTTTCCCCAACTCAATTAATATCTTGCGTCTAGTTTAACATTGCCAGAAATTGCGGGCGGGATCTCCTGCCCAACCCACAACAAAACTCATTCTTTGTGGAACATATACGATCGCCCTCTTTCAACCAAGGACGATCGCACGCTTATCAACTCGCAACCAAAATTAATCGATCGGATCGAAAACTAAGGTCAATCGAGCCGCAGGAAGCAGTTGTTTGAGAACTCGCAAATGACCCTCTGCATCAGACCAACTGCGAAAGCGACCGATAACGACCCTTTGTAGATTTGGAAGCAAGCGAACAACGATCCACGGCTTCAGACGTTTTTCATACGGCATAATAGGTGTATCTCCTTGTTAATTGGAGCCAAAGCCAGTCCTGGGCCCTCGGAAAGCGTTGGACTGGCTTTTGACTTAGCATTGATGGGATTAGAGGAATTGTAACATAATAAGCCCAAATATGTGTCAATAAATTTTTAACAACATGGTAACAACACGATCGGGAGCGTAAGCTTGTACCATTAAGAGCGTTAGTAAACCAACAAAGATTTACATTGAGCAAGCGTGTTCACGTTACGTTTCCTGATTACGTATATGAAGCTTTGGATCGATGGGCTGACAAACAAGGCAGATCCACGGCTAACCTGATAGCATTTCTCGTGGAAACGGCTTTATTGGAAGCCCAACAAAGGGGAGAAGTACCCTCTGGGCCTGAAGATCCCAAAAGTGATACGTAAACACCTCCGTCGTGGGTTGCGGGTGCGATCGACACGCACCCCATTAACACGCTAGGGAGACGATATATCGTGTCCCTACGAACTCGATCTCTCTTGTCTGCCTTCGGCAGACTTCGTTTATGTAGGGGCAATCCCCCCGTGGTTGCCCCGGTTTCAACCGCCGAATCATCTGAAAATAAAAAAAACCCTCCCCAACAAGGAACAGGGAGGGTGAAAATAAAAAAGAGTTAGAAATCGAAGTTTTTGCAGAATCAACAATAGGTCGTCACATCCTCGCCACATTGATCCGCCAAATAACACAAAGCTCGAAACCGAATCCCCACGACTTGCTCGTAAAGCGGGTTTAACTTGCACAGCGGCGGAATGTAAAATAAAGTGCGATCGCCCACTTTCACTTCCCGCTCAAAAGGACACTGGCTAGGAATAAATTTACACAATAATCGAGCCAATTTTTGACTTTTAATTTCGGCACTATCCAGCCACTGTTTCAGCGGATGCAACAAATCAAAGCGCTGCTTTTGACCGTAAGGTTTAGAATTTGTAGCGACACTAACGGCGGTTTCTTCTTTGCCAAACCATACCCATATTGGCAGAGTTCGGTGGGGCACTGTATGCTCAAATACGTTCATTTTGCTCTGTTCCTCTTTTACAACGAGGTGCCAAGAACTCTCTGTAGAGCTTGTGCTAGATTATCTACAATCAGTATCTACAGCAACTCGTTTTGCTTTACCGGATTGAACTTCTTGAATTAATGACTTTCTGCGAGAAAAGTAGTTCCTGATTTGTTTCGAGAGACAGTGTGCGATCGAAAAAGTGTCCTCATTTCAAGATCGAGGATCGATCGATCGGGTAAAAATTCAGCCTTCTAGCTTCTAGCTTCAACCTTCAGTTGACTCTCCTTTTGCAGTTCCTCTACGATTTTGACGCATTGAGGTGAATTATTCCATACGTGAAAATGCGGAACTTTTTATAAAAGTTATAATAGTTTCAAATACAAGCTCTGCTGCAAAAAAAACCAGAAACCCCGCCCCAACTCTTCTTTTTCGCGATCGCCCAGAAACTCCTACAATTATAAATAACGAAAGCATAGCCCTCACAACCCATGAGCAACCCAGAAACCAAAGCTATCACCCGCGAATTGCAAAGCCACGCCGCCATTCTCGGCGGCTTCGTCTCCCTGCTCTGGATTATCGAGATTGTCGATGTATTCGTGTTCCGAGGCGCGCTGAATTCCTACGGAGTCCGCCCCCGCAGCGTCGACGGACTTGAAGGCATCATATTCATGCCTTTTTTGCACGGCAGTTTTGCTCATTTAGCCGCCAATACCCTCCCGTTTGTGACATTGGGTTGGTTGATTATGCTGCGAGAAATTAGCGACTTTTTTATCGTGAGTGCCGTCACTGTGCTAGTTAGCGGATTGGGAGTTTGGCTGACCGGCGCGCCCAATTCCGTGCACATTGGTGCGAGCGGATTAATCTTTGGTTACTTCGGCTTTTTGCTACTGCGGGGCTATTTTGAACGCAGCTTTACGTCTATTATGGTATCTTTAATTGTCGGTTTGTTCTACGGCAGTTTAATTTGGGGAGTTTTGCCCTCTGTGCCGGGAGTTTCCTGGCAAGCGCATTTCTTTGGCTTTGTCGGCGGGGTATTAGCAGCTCAACTTTTGGGACGGCAGAAACGGGAAATTAAAAACTAAAATAAGTTGGTAGTGAGGACTTTAGTCCTCTCTATTTAATTCAACGCGCGTCGGCAAGCACACCGTAAAAATAGAACCGCCACCTAACTCGCTTTGAACGTGCATATCGCCGCCCATCATCAAGCAAAAGTGACGGCTAATAGTCAATCCCAAACCCGTGCCACCGTACTTGCGCGTAGTTGAGGCATCGCCCTGCATAAAAGCTTGAAATAAATGCTGCATTTGTTCGGGGGGAATCCCAATGCCCGTATCAGCTACGCGAAAAATTATTAAGTCGGAAGGTTCTGCTATTTCTTGAGTTGTTAAGCTGTCATGTTTAACTCTTTTAATGCAGAGGGTAATAGTGCCGCCTTCTGTAAACTTGGCTGCATTGCTCAGCAGGTTGAGCAATATTTGCCGAGTTTTAGTAATATCAGCATACATCAATCCCAAGTCGCTAGCACAATTAATTTCAAACTTATTAGAATTTTTCTCCACAAGGGATTCGACTGTCGAAACTACATCCTCAATTAAATTAACCGGGTTGAAATTTTCTAAGTATAGTTCCATTCGCCCCGCTTCAATCTTAGAAATATCGAGAATGTCGCTAATTAAAGATAGTAAGTGTTTGCCTGCCGTTTGAATTTTGTGCAAGTCGGGGATAAAATCTTCGTAGCCTGAATCCTCGGCATCTTCTTTGAGCATATCGCTGTAACCGATGATGGCGTTGAGGGGAGTACGCAATTCGTGGCTCATATTAGCTAAGAATGCGCTTTTGGCTTGGCTTGCAGCTTGAGCGGTTTGAGCGACTTTTTGGAATTCTTCTGCTAATTTGCGCTGGGTAATGTCTTCAGCAATGCCGACGATGCGGTAAATTTCTCCTGTTTCGCCCAGGACTGGAAAAGCCCGATCGCGCACCCAGCAAACTGAACCGTCCGCTCGCACTACCCGATACTCCTCATCGTAATCGCCCCGCACCTGTTTTTCAAAAGCAGCCTTGACGCGAGATCGATCGTCCGAGTGAATAGCATCCCAAAAAGCCTCCGGTTCTGAGTACAAACTCTCACTGCTGAGATTCCATATTTTCTCACAAGCAGGACTCACATAAACTATGTGCTTTTGATTGGGTTCTCTAATCCAAAATACCTCATGAATATTTTCTGCCAACTGGCGAAACCGCTCCTCGCTGGCCCGCAACTGCTCCACAGCAGAGTGAAACTCTGTCACATCTTGAACCAGCGATGCCACCCCGATGATACAGCCGTCAGCATCAACCAAAGTCGTATTGTACCACTCGCAAAGAATAATTTTCCCGTCCTTTCTAATGTTCTGGTTAAGGCTAGTAACTCCTCCTTGATTAGTGAGCAAAGTTATCGATAGTTGCCTGACATACTCCTTAGCACTTTCCGGAACTATTAGATCGACTCCGTGCTGTCCCATTGCTTCCAAGCGGTTGTATCCAAAAATTCTTTCCGCTGACAGATTCCAGTCGGCCACTTCAAAATTGAGATTCCATTCTATCGCCCCCAAAGGAGTTTGATAGAGGTGGAGAGCGAGTTTTTGCTGAGATTTTTTCAGAGAGCCAATTAATTTAGTTTTATCAGCAATCGCAGCTTCCACCCGATCTTCGAGAGTAGTAAACGACTCTTCCAATTGACCGGCCATCGTATTAAAAGAGCGAGCCAGGATACCCACCTCATCCTCCCGCTCTACAGATGCCATCAAGCGGGGATCTACCGCCATCGAGTCCCATTCTCCCCGCGACAAAGCCTCCGCAGCCTTGCTCAGACGCTGAATCGGCACCACAATCCACCTCGAAGTCACACACCCTAGAGCCGTCGCCACCACCAAAGCACCGAAACACAGCAACACTGTGTAGCGAGTGTTGGCGTTAATGCTTTCCATAAAATCCGCTTCGGGAACCGCCACCACAATCAGCCAGTCGAGGCCCCTGCCATCTGAGAGGGGCGTTACTTGTAGAAATTGCCGTTCCCCGTCGATCGTAAAATCTAACTGGTAAGTGCTGTCAATTTTGCCCAAATCCCCGAAGCGTTCTGTCAAATAGCGGGCGGTCGATCGAATCAAAGTATTCTTGCTGCTGGTTGCCCTAATCCGTTTCGCAACACCGTTACTCACAATAAATGCCGGATCGGGAGTGGAATTTGCCACCAATTGTCCCGACCTTTCTACAATAAAAGTCTCTCCAGAATTCCCAATTTTTAGACTGTCCAAGAATTGATTGATTTGGGAAAGCAGCAGGTCACAAGCCACCACTCCAATTAGTTGATTGCGACCGTCATAAACTGGTTGAGCTGCGGTAATTGCCAGTTTTGGTACGTCAAAATAAGTATAAATTTTGCTCCACACTGGTTTTTTTGCAAGCACCGGTGCTGTGTACCAGGGGCGGATGCGGGGGTCGTAGTTGGGAGTAATTTTTAATAGCTTGGTTGGTTCTCCAGAATCGGACGGCGAGTAGCTGTAAAAGTTATAGCCAGTAGATTGATTAGCAATCCGAGCTTGCAACTTGCCGTCGTCGAGGCGTTCAACTCCAATAAATTTTTTTTGTTCTGAGGCGAATTGAATGTAGCTAATTTTATCAAAGGTTTTGATTTGTTTGGAGAAGTAGCGGCGCAAACGGACTTCATCCTGCACGTTCAAAATGCCGAGACGGATGGCATCGAGATTGAGCTGATTGATTTGGTGCGGCGTTTCGATATAACTGTGAATGTGTTGCTGGATGCGCGATGTGACTTCGGCCCGCAGTTGCGCGGCAACATCGTTGACAGCCCGTTGCCCGTTCCGCAGCGACAGCCACCCCGTCAGCCCTACCGCCGCGAAAGTCTGGATGGCAAAAGGCACCACAAGGACGATGCGAATTGGCACTTTGCGCGACATTTTTAAAATTTGGTCGCTCAGATATCTGATTGGCATGGTAAAGCAGAAATATTACGAACCCACAACATTTCAGTAGAGTACAACCTGATGAGCGCAGATTTTGAAGTTGAGATGGTTTGAGTAGGCAAAGTGCTGTTAAGAACTCGGAATCTGCCGCTGGTAAGAGAATTTTTAACGGCTGCCACCGCCATCTTAGCGCGATCGGTCGCTTTGGGAACATGGGCGATCGAGCTTTTACGGTATCATATCAATTCCGGTAACACTCTTCGACATGATATAGAGTCCAAGGCAGTGCCCTTGGACTACGCCAGATTAATTTTCGGGACGCGCGGCACTGGCGGTGTCGCGGCTGTTAGTAATATTAATTCCGATACTGGAATTGAGATCGCGCAGGCGATCGTATTCTAGACGCTGATACTATTTGAGATTTGAGATTTGAGATTGGGTAGTTCGCGATCGGACCTGTGGGCAGAAACCGGGGAAAGATGGACTAAAATACACCGGCTGCATCCCGCAGATCTGCGTAAAAAACGCGGTTTGTGAGAGTCGGAGTCCGTTGGCGTAGCCCCCGTAGGGGATCGCGAACTGAACTTTTGACAGCAACTTTAATCGACATCTCCACAACCAGCTACTTTGGATAGATAGCAACTTAATTCCGGCTGGGTACAATAAGCATAGTAGGATGCAACTAGGGGAGGGATCGATCGTGAATGCAGTTATTGCTACTATTGGCACTGCTCTGGGACTGAGCTCAATTTTTATCGTTTTGACCCCGGGGGTTCTCGCCCAACAAAGACTGCAACCAGGGCCCCAAAATTCGGAAACGACTTTATCTGGGGACTCTCTCAGGACTGTGGAGGACAGAACAGTAGACTCGGATTACCAAAACTTGATTGGTGAATCAGGAACGGCTGCTAATTCTGCTAGAAGGGATAGCAGCTTGGGCGACACATTTCGCCTTAAAATAGATCGCGAATTTGAATTTATCACTACTCCTTCCGACGCCATGCGCCAAGGAAATCCCTTACCTCTCAAACCCAGCGACAGCGGCACAGAAGCGGGAGTTCAGCTTCAGCTAGGACTTTAGCAATTTTAAATTAATTGATTTAAAGCCAGCGAGCGATCGTAGCACACTGTTTTTGACGATCGGAACCCTTGTGACTGCGATCGCTTTTGTATCTGAGTTCGATCACAAGTTTTGTGCAGTTTCCATCACACAAGGTTCTCCATTCTGAACCTAAAGTTAGAGCAGTTAAACTTTCGATTCAGTGCGATCGACTATATATCTTTACAATAGCGCGTAAAACTGGCGGTGAAGGTGATGGCAAAGGCTCAACTAATCGATTATTTGCGGGGGGAGTTGGCGATCTCAAATTCGGCGATCGCCATTGCACTCCGACACGGCGAACAAGATGCCAGCCAACTGCCGATGATTCTGTGGCAGTATGGGTTAGTTACGCTGGAACAGTTAAACCTGATTTTTGATTGGCTGCAAACTCAGCCGACGCAAGCAATTTAAAATTCAGAGTTTTAAAACACGGATATCGGATTGCAGATTTTTGACAAATAAAGCTTACACAAACGGTCGCCATTAAAGTATAGGGTTGAGTGTTTAGGTTGACGATCGGTGTTATTTTTTCCCTTTGGAAAAACACCAATATGCGCTAGGGACACAGCACTCCTGTGTCCTAATTTTTGTTGAGTGTTGACGATCGGTGTTATTTTTTCCCTTTGGAAAAACACCAATATGCGGTAGGGACACAGCACTCCTGTGTCCTAATTTTTGTGGCCGACCAAAATAGACTGGTTTCAACCTGTCGAAGAGGCGATCGCAAATGGCATCAAACAGACGAAATAAAACAAACCCCAGCAACTTTTAGGTTGCTGGGGCTGATCTTATCGAATTTGGTGGCGGGAAGTGGATTTGAACCACTGACCTTCGGGTTATGAGCCCGACGAG
>JAUBOH010000209.1:0-3114 GCA_036700145.1 Microcoleus occultus BM001215366 | reverse complement strand
GTTATGAGCCCGACGAGCTACCAGGCTGCTCTATCCCGCGTCGCTTTGTCTCTCTATTTAATATAAACACATCTTTCTGAAAATTGCAACCCCTAAATCAAAAAAACTTTTTAGATTGTGGGAGGGGTTGCTGAAATTGGCGAGCGAGTCTCGATCGTACTAGAGCATCGAAACTTCGCCAACTACTTCCAAGCGCTTAAAATCGCTGAGAGTCAGGTAAGTGTCCGAAAGAGTTTCGGCGATCGTCGGAGTAATCCAGCCCAACTGCTTGAGCAAGTGAATCGCCACAGCAAATTGAGCGCGCTTTCCCCCATCCGTCACCTTAATTGCCAAGCCCATGCCTTCGCCAACCCGACCAATGCACTGCACCCCTTCGGCGCCGGACTTGCTGACGACTTCCCCTTGAGTCAAGCGCATCAGTTCCGTGTCAAATTTGCCCTCACCGGCAACCATCATCGGGTGGTGAGTCATAGCGCGCACAATCCGCTCCATATCCACATTGTCGCCGGAAGCTAACTGAGCGTACAAAGACGCCATTTGTCCCAACTGCAACAGATAGGTAGGAGCGCCACAGTCGTCGCGAGCGCTGATAAACTCTTCGGCAGGCATTCCCAGTAAGTCAGCCACTTTGCCCAAAATAAGCTGCTGGACAGGATGTTTGCGGCGCAGATAAGTTTCCAGAGGCCAGTGCAGTTGCTGGCAGACAGCGAGCATTCCGGCGTGTTTGCCGGAACAGTTGTATTGCAGGGAACTCTTTTTGCCTTCAGGAATCGGGCATTGAAGTTTAGAGGGGTCAATGTCGCAGCGCCACAGGACGTTAAATACCTGCCGCGATTGCTCGATCGTACCTTGATGAGAACTGCAAATAATCGCTAAGTCTCGATCTGTCAGTTCGTAGCGTTCTAAAGTGCCGCTCGCCGTCACAGCCAAAGCTTGAAAAGGTTTGAGTGAAGAACGGACAAATGTCGCCGTTTCCGAGTTACCGGCAACGGAAAGAACGCGCCCGCGTTTGTCGCAGACAGTGGCCTGGGCGCGGTGCTTCGATTCCACAATACCTTCGCGCAGCAGTGTGACTTCTAGTTCGGGAGCTTGGGTTCGTTTTCCCCTTGTCATATCAATTTTAGATTTTAGATTTTAGATTTTAGACTGGGGTACAGGGGAGTTATGAGTTATCACTTGTAATAGATGAGTCGCCAGTTGCCAGAAGAAAAAGTCGATTTTTGCTCCAAAAACTCATAACTCCCCTGTTTTCGCTCCTTCCTTACAAACAATTCCAAATTAGCCCCCCGGCAACCAGCAATGATACCAAACCATAAAACGTCTGTCGCAGACGCTTCAGAATCGGTTCTAGTTGATAGTTGACTATCAACTGGTCTTGAAGCAAAACTTCGGGAGTTTTAGGCCAAGATTGACAATCGTACCAGCCAGACTCTTCGTAGACGACGGTGGGATTCCAAAGGCGCGATCGCACGTAGAACCAACCCAAGTACAGCCGCAGCAAAGCTAATCCTAGAATAAAACTGGCACCGGCCGCACCGCACAGGGCAAACTGAGCTGGATACTTGGCTGGAGCAAAGCTGGCTGCTGCTAAGGGCCCGGATACCAAGCAACTCCAACCCCACACCCAAGCGAGTTTGGCCAGGTATCCCGGCCAATTGAGCGTTACCCAACTAAAAAACCAGGATTCTGTAAGTTCTTGGTATTCATTGACCGGTCGCTGTTCTTCTGGAACCGGACAAATAGAAACAGAAGCGTTTTTCACATTAGCTATCCTCTGGCGCGGTGGAAAAGTCAAGGCGATCGGCGTGTCCCCAGAACGCTTCTAAATTGTAGAACTCGCGCTCTTGAGGTTTAAAGATGTGGACGATCGCGTCGCCGTAGTCCATGACGACCCAACTTGCGTCTGATAGCCCTTGTACGCGCAGCGGCAAGCGTTGCCATTCTTCTTCTACTTGGTCGGCGATCGCTTGGGAGATGGCCCGTACCTGCACGTTGGAAAATCCTGTGACGATCGCAAAGTAATCTGCCAGATAGCATACTTCTGACACCTGGAGCAATACAATATCAACTGCTTTGCGGTCTTCGGCTGCTTGAGCAACGGTCATAATCAGGCCGCGGGCTTCGTCTGAGGGGGTGTTGTCCGTTGCTGTAGACTCGGCTGTGGAGTATTCGAGTTGGGTTAAATCTGACATTAAGTGTTTAAGTTCCTAATTGATCTGGGTTTGGGGTTCGGGGGCACAAAGAAAGGGCGATCGCGGGCGCTGGTGGTTTGAGAGTGGAAATAGGAGTTAGGTTCAAGCCAAAAGTAAGTACAGGATTGCTGATAAATTTTACTGTTAACTTGTGATTTGTTCGATCGACTTCTCCGTCGAATTTCCTATTTCGGGCGATTGGGCGCGGGCCATTTGCAGCGCCCAATTGCGGGTAAGTACAGTGCGGGGGTGAATGTAGCAGCGAGTTTCTAGCAAATATTTAAGAGAATAATCGCTAGTTTGCCACACGGCTGCATAAAGATTTTGCCAGCTTGCAGAGCGCAGTGCTTCTAGTTCGGCTGTGTTGCCGCGGCTGGGCTCTATCGTATCTGCTACAAATACGGTACAACTGAGCTGGCTCATGTTTGGTCTGCCGAGGGTATGATTGGCGATTGCCTCCAAAATTTCTCGATCGACAACCCCGAATTCGTCTCTGGCGACGATCGCGCTCGCGTCTGCGTGCAGCAAATGCGGGTGTGCTTCCAACACTGAGTCTAACTCTAAACCTTCCTTCTGAGCCATTTGTAGCAGCAGTTGGGGTTTAAAGTATTTTGCTGCGTCGTGCATCAGTCCAGCCGATCGGGCTTTCGCTTCATCGAGGCCGTAATGGCGAGCCAAATCACCTGCTGTTTGTTCGACTCCGAGGATGTGTGTGATGCGGGCGGCAGGAACGCGCTGTGAGAGCCAAGCTAGGACGTTTTCGCGCGCGGGTGCAAGTGCCAAGTATTAACTCCGAAATTGTATGATGTCTAGTATTTTAGCGTTTTCTTCTCGATCGGCTGTTGTATCGAGCACGCATCCCAATTTGGTAAAAACCGTTTTTTAGGAGTGCGAGCGTCTCGCTCGCGATGTATGCCGCGAG
>JAUBOH010000208.1:0-11345 GCA_036700145.1 Microcoleus occultus BM001215366 | reverse complement strand
TGCCTGCTGCTCTTAATTGTGCGGTTAGTCGATCGCCCCGCTGCCTTTCCCTTTCTACCATTTCTGCTCCCCACAATAACATCTCTGAGCTTTCATCCCACCAGCGCAACCAATATCCGGTTCTTTCGGCTTTTGTTCCTTGCCAAACACCCAGAAATAACCCAACTCCTGCAATCCAATAACGATTGTTTGAATCGGGTTGCTGTACTTCATACCTTCCTGATGAATCCAACTGATACATTTCTATAACTCCAGCGGTTGGTTCAAAAATTGCATAGATTGGCACTCGCAATACTTGTTCGTAAAAAAACCATTTTCCCGGTGGATAACTTGGCTTAATTGAGTATTCATCGCAGGGAGTAGCTGACAAGAACTCCATGACTACCGCCGGAATTTCTCCTTCTAAGTTAGGAGTATAACTGCGGCGGATTTCTTGATTAGGAAATGGCTGTACGTTGCGGGCATAAAACCAGTCGGGAGCTTTAATAACTAACTTGTCATTTAATGTCGCGCAAATTCCCATATTTGGGGCAATTAATGTTCCTGCTACTATGAAGCCTGCAATTTCTAAGATTTCTCGCAAGGCCGCAGCTAGTAAGGGTTGGTCAATATTTTCCACTGGTTCCTCGTCTAAAATGAAATCGGCGGGCAATTTTTCCCAGGTAATTTTTAAGTCGGTTGTGCTGACTGTCATGGTATTTTACCTCTTACTAGGATTGTTGGAGGGCAGTTTGCAATACTTCTTGATGAAAGAGCGATCGCCCTACAATAAATTTTATCCTGTCTGGCGATAATGCGTCGCCGTTGGCGTAGTGTTCGATCCAAGTTTTGCTAATTAAATATGGATCTTCTGGCAATTCTGATAATAAGTATCCCGGCATTTCTAACTCGTCCATCAACTGACTGACTTTCGGATCGTAGCTGAGGGCAAAACAGCGGCATTCTTCGGATGCGGCCATAATTAAACTATGGTAGCGCATCCCGATCGCCATTTCGACTCCCCGGAATACTCCTTTCAATTTTCTCGGATCGTCTAAACTGAGGATGCGGCTTCTTTTCGGCAGGGACGAGTGCAAATGTTTCGCAATTTCTAAGTCGTGAGATGCTTGAAAAGGCAGCAGCAAAATCAAGGTGCGAGTTGCTTTTTGAAAGTCAACTAAAGCTTGAGTTAAGATTGACAAACGGGCGGGAGTTAGTGTAGGATGCGATCGCAAACAAACCGCAACTCTCGGCGCCGGCAAATCCCACAAACCGGACACGGGGGAATTTTCCAAAGCCCACACGGGATCGGGCGCTAAAGTAAAGGGAATTTCCCACTCTGCAAGTAGGGTAGCTGAGCCTTTATCCCGCACGCTAACGGCGGTGCATCCAGCAAAACAGCGCTGAGATAACTTGCGAGTCATTTCGCGCTTTAAAGGTCCAATTCCCTGAGCCCAAGCCACAGTTTTTAAGCCCATCCGCTGCGCTAATCCCATCAAACCACCATAATAAAAAGGGCTCGCAATGCTGGTAGCGTCTTGGATTAAACTACCGCCGCCCCAAATTAGCGCGTCGGAGGTGCGGAGTGCTTCGAGAACTTGAAACGCATTCATGCGATCGCGCGCAGCTACCCCGTACCGCTGATTTGTCTCGACGGGATTGCCAGAAAGGACGATCGGCGTCACGCTATCTGGTAACATTTGCAGTAGCGATGCCAACAGCGCTTCGTCGCCGCCGTTGCCTTTACCGTAATAGCCGCACAAAATTGCTCGCATTTCTACTTTTTTCTTTGTTGATGATGGGGAATATAACTATTACCATATCTAATTGTTGCGATCGATCCCTAAAATATTTTAACAGTCAACAGTCAACAGTCAACAGTTAACAGTCAACTGCCTTAAACAAATAAATACATCTTCCTTCAGAATACAAAAAATGCACGCTTTGTCAATTCCCACCTGGATTATTCATATCTCTAGCGTCGTCGAGTGGATTGCCGCCATCTGGTTAATTTGGACTTACGGCGAAGTCACTCAAAATCGAGCTTGGTGGGCCCTTTCCGCCGGGATGTTACCCGCTCTCGTCAGCGCTATGTGTGCCTGTACATGGCACTATTTTGACAACTCCCCAGCCCTAGAATGGATCGTTACCCTGCAAGCGGCCATGACTCTCATCGGCAATTTTACTTTGTGGGCGGCGGCTTGGTGGATTTGGCGATCGGCTCAGCAGTCAGTTGACAGTTGACAGTTGACAGTTGATAGTTGATAGGAAATCAGTCATTACTAACAAACTAAGGATAAAAGTCCTTGAAAAATAGCACTATTTGGACAACATTGGCGACGAGTTTAATTGTGTTGACAGCCGGATTTTTGCTTCCGGGCCAAGCCAGCAACATTCCAGTGCAAATCGCCCAACAACCTAACTGTAAAAGCCCTCAAACGACACTGGATCAGAATCTGTGTTCCAGTCAAGAATTTCAGTCTTCAGACAGAAAGCTCAATCAAGTATATCAGCAACTTCAGCCAAAAATAAACAGCAAACAAAAGCAGAAATTGATAGTCGCACAGCGTAGTTGGCTTAAATTTCGAGATGAAACTTGCGATTATGAAATGGGGCAGTTTGAAGGCGGTACTTTGGCTGCTTCTACCTACGTTTATTGCAGGGCGAGAGTGACGCAAGAACGCATTAAAGACTTGGAGCGTTATTTGCAACAATCCAGTTTGTAAAAGCTCGTAGGCGTAAGCCGGGGCGTAGCCATCGCGATCGACAAGAATTCACCGATCGAATCATCAATACCGCAGCAAACTCATCTTATGCGGTATCAAACCCCCCAACCCAAATTATCTCAAAAGTGATAATAAGCTTTGTTTTTTATTTGCTCCTTTGACACGCCGATGGTGTAAGATTTAAAATCTAAAATCTGATATTTTAAATCCCTATGTCCTTCGTTGGTTTGCACATTCACAGCGATTACAGCCTGCTAGACGGCGCGTCTCAGCTACAGCAGCTCGCAGAACGGGCGGTGGAATTGGGGATGCCCGCGATCGCCCTTACAGACCACGGCGTGATGTATGGGGCGATCGAACTAATCAAAGTTTGCCGAAATAAAAATATCAAGCCGATTATTGGCAACGAAATGTATGTCGTTAACGGCGATATCGAAGTAAAAGTTCGAGGCCGCAAAAAATACCATCAAGTTGTTTTAGCTAAAAATACCCAAGGTTATAAAAACTTAGTAAAGCTTACCACAATTTCCCACTTAAAGGGAATGCCAGAAAGAGGAATTTTTGCCCGCCCTTGCATCAACAAAGAACTCCTCAAACAATACTCCGAAGGTTTAATTGTTACCAGCGCTTGTTTGGGCGGCGAAGTTCCCCAAATGATTCTGCAAAACAAGCTAGATACTGCCCGCAAAGTTGCTAAAGAGTATCAAGAAGTATTTGGAGAAGATTACTATTTAGAAATTCAAGATCACGGTTCCCAAGAAGACCGAATCGTGAATGTGGAACTTGTCAAAATTGCTCGCGAACTAAACATTAAAATAGTCGCCACCAACGATTCTCACTATATTTCCTGTAATGACGTAGAAGCTCACGATGCTTTGCTCTGCATCAACACCAACAAACTGATTGAAGAAGAAAAGCGAATGCGCTACAGCGGCACAGAATATCTTAAGTCTGCTATGGAGATGGCGCAACTGTTTCGAGACCATTTGGATGATGAAACAATCAAAGAGGCGATCGACAATACTCTAGAAGTCGCAAATAAAGTATCGAGATACGAGCTGACAGGAGAAGCTCGGATTCCCACAATCCCCATTCCCCCAGAACATACCGCCGATACCTATGTAGAAGAAATATCCTGGATAGGACTATTAGAACGGCTGAAAGCCCGCACCAGAAATGAAATCCCCCCCATCTACAAACAAAGGCTAGAATACGAGCTGAAAATGCTTCAGCAGATGGGCTTTTCAGAATACTTTTTAGTAGTTTGGGACTACATAAAATATGCTAGAGATAACAATATTCCCGTAGGCCCTGGACGCGGTTCTGCCGCAGGCTCTCTAGTTGCCTACGTCCTCAAAATCACCAATATAGACCCCGTACACCACGGACTGCTATTCGAGCGATTTCTCAATCCCGAACGCAAATCTATGCCAGATATTGATAGCGATTTCTGCATAGAAAGACGGGACGACATGATTAAATACGTTACTGATAAATACGGTACAGACCGCGTAGCGCAAATTATTACGTTTAACAGAATGACCTCAAAAGCTGTATTGAAAGATGTTGCTAGAGTTTTAGGCATTCCCTACAAAAAAGCCGACGAAATGGCAAAATTAATTCCCGTGTCGCGGGGAAAACCGGAAAAACTCAAAGTAATGATTTCCGATGCAACACCTGCACAGGAATTTAGAGACAACTACGAAAATACAATTTGCATAAATGCAGAAACTGGCACCGAAGTCCCAGTTCGTCAGTGGATTGACATGGCAATTCGCATTGAAGGAACCAACAAAACCTATGGCGTTCATGCGGCAGGTGTGGTGATTTCTTCTGAGCCGTTGGATGAAATTGTACCGCTGCAAAAGAATAATGAAGGTGCTGTGATTACCCAATATTTCATGGAAGATTTGGAATTTTTGGGGCTGCTAAAAATGGATTTTCTGGGATTGAAAAATTTAACAACGCTTCAAAAAACTGTTGATTATGTTAAACAAACGCAAGATATAACTATTGATGCCGAAGCCCTGCCTTCTGATATGGAACGCAAAGCTCAAGAAACATTTATTAGAATGAAAAAGTTGCCAGACGATGTACAAAGAACTTACAAACTTTTAGAATCAGGAGATTTAGAAGGTATTTTTCAGTTAGAATCTTCCGGGATGCTCGATGTAGTAAAAAAAATTAAACCTTCCTGTTTAGATGATATTTCTTCTATTCTGGCGCTTTACCGACCGGGCCCGCTGGATGCAGGTTTGATTCCTCAGTTTATTGACTGCAAGCACGGTAAAGCTGTTGAGTACGACCATCCGCTATTAGAGCCGATTTTAAAAGAGACTTACGGAACGCTTTGTTTTCAGGAGCAAATTATGCGGATGGCTCAAGATTTAGCTGGCTATTCTTTGGGTCAAGCTGACTTGTTGCGCCGCGCAATGGGCAAGAAGAAGGCTGATGAAATGCAGAAGCAAAAGGAAACTTTTATCGATGGGGCAACTAAGAATGGAGTTAGCCAAAGAATTGCTGAAAAGTTGTTCGCGCAGATGCTACAATTCGCGGAATATTGCTTTAATAAATCCCATTCAATGGCCTATGCTTATATCACTTATCAAACAGCTTATTTAAAGGCAAATTTTACTGTAGAATACATGGCTGCACTGTTGACTGCTAACAGCGGCGACCAGGATAAAGTACAGAGATATATCGCCAATTGTCTGAAGTTGGGTATTGAGGTTGAGCCGCCGGATATTAATAGCTCAGAACTTACTTTTACGCCGCTACCTAAAGAGATGACAAAAGCAGAAAAAAGTAAAATTTTGTTTGGAATTTCGGCTGTTAAAAATGTGGGCGAAGGGGCGATTGAAAATATTTTGGAGGCGCGAAAGGAAGGGGGTAAGTTTAAATCGCTGGCTGATTTGTGCGATCGCGTAAATCTCCATTCTGTCAACCGCCGCGCTCTGGAAGCATTAATCCAATGCGGAGCTTTTGACAAAATTCAGCAGAACCGCAATCAATTAGTACATGACCTCGAAGGGGTAATTAAATGGGCGCAAGACCGCAAAAGAGATCGAGAAAGCGGCCAAGGAAATCTCTTTGACTTGTTGGGTACGAGCTTCGGGAAGTCGGCAAGTACCTATGACTCGGCCCCCAAATCAAAGACTGTAAAAAATTTTGATACACAAGAAAAATTGCGTTTAGAAAAAGAATTGCTCGGCTTCTATGTATCGGAACATCCCCTGAAAGTTCTGCTGCAAGTCAATCAAGACCCAGATGTTGTGACTCTCGAACAGCTCACAGATAAAAAGGGTAAAGTATCAGTTATTGTCATGCTCAGCGCTATCAAACCTGTGGTGACAAAGAAAGGCGAGCAGATGGCAATTTTGCAATTGGAAGATTTGACACATCAAATCAAAGCTGTGGTTTTTCCCAAGACTTACGAACAAGTGAAACCCCATATTATAGAGAATGCCATCTTGCTGATTAGCGGGAAAATCGAGAAAGATGGCGAGGAACTTCAGATAATTGTAGACACTGCAAAGCCAGTAGAAACAGTAGAGGTTGCAGAGGAAATCGAGAGGGTGCAACCGGAAACACCAAACTCTTGGGCTGCGCAACCGGAAACACAAAATTCCTGGGCGGCGCAACCGGAAACACAAAACTCTTGGGCGGCGCAACCGGTCAACATTGTACGATCGACAAAACCTGTGGAAATTTTACAAATGCTGATTGTCAAGTTTACACCGCAGCAAGTACAAGAGGCGAAAAGACTCAATTCCCTCAAAGCTATTTTGCAAGAACTTTCAAATCGCCCCGAGGATGCTAGGGTTTCTGTGGGGGGAATTGTTGTGGGTAAATATTCCTGTCAGCCGCTTCGCATTAACCCTCAATTGTGGGTGCAAGATGGCGAGGGAACTGTTAGCCGTCTCAAGTCTGCGGGATTTGATGCTTGGGTTTTTCCTCTCGACAATCGCGGGGATGCTGCGGTATTTCGGGAAATGCGATCGCAACTTAATTTGCATTCTTGGGCTAGTGGTTTACTTGACACTGACACCGATCGCATTTTTCGATATCTCAATTATCTCGCCCAATTAAACACGCGCCCGCCAAATTAACACCTCACCCCCATCCCCACCGGTGACTAAAGTTTGACCGTCAGGACTAAAAGCCACCGGATTGCACCCAACCAGACTGCACAAACATTGTCCTGTTTGCAGGTTCCAGAGTTTAACCGTACCGAGTCTGAATGACCGTGAAGAATGCGCGCGCACCGCCAGTTATGAGACAATAATTTCGGATTGCTAGCGGATGGCGCAACAGGAATATTGTGGGGCGGCGCGGCAGAGACGGCGGTTGCTGTATTTGGCTGCGAGTTAGTTACTGCCGAATTAATAGCTATTTTGGTGCGATAATTATAAGCAATTTGAGAGCGGGGATTGCCCAAAATTTACCAATTCTTGCAGCACTTCAGCAGCGGATTGATATCGCTCTCTTACGGAATCTTTGAGCAATTTATTCAAAATAGTTATTAATTTTTGGCTGACTTTGATGCCTTTTTGCGCCAAGTGCGATCGCCAAATCCATTTGCATTCCAAAGCATCAAACAAATCCTTCAGCACCGCCCCAGTCAACAGGTGAATGCAGGTAACGCCCAAACTGTAAAGATCGCTCGCCGGATACGCCTTGCCGCTGCGGATTTGTTCGATCGGCGCATAGCCAGCAGTTCCAGTTATCGTACCTGTTTTCGCCTCAGAAACGCCGCTAACGTGCTTAGCAACCCCAAAATCTACTAGCACAAACTGACCCCCCCTCGCCGCACCCTGTACAGCAGGAGATTCAGAGAGTCGATCGTACCTGACAAACCGGGTTAATCGACCCAACATCTAGCATCTCAGGTTGAGCCAGTGGCTAGAAGTGCTTGAGGTGAGTTTCCGTATATTCTAATGCTTTCGTAAAATTTTGCAGGCGCGGGCGATCGCGCTCCTGGTATGTCAACAGTTAACTCTAGGACGCGCTTGCCATAAAAACCCGGTTTTTACACAAAATTACAAATTGTGAGCGATCGACCTTCAGCCAGAAACCGGGTTTTTGACCCCGCCTGCGATCGCGAACTAAACTGTTAGCGGCGGCTATTCTCCCCCGTCTACAAGACACTCTTGCTTTTCGCCCTCATTCTGTGAGGATTCTTTGGCTTTAATCACCGCTTCTCTAAAGCCTAAAACTACTAAAATATTGGCAATTGTTAAGAATACTTCCGCAGAACCGTGCAGCCAATCGACATTTGCTAGCGACTCGTTGTAAGCAACTTTTGCGTAAATTGCGGCGGGAATAGTCACAGCCACAAAAACCAGAGTCCCGTAAAATCCCATCAGAGCTAAACGGGGTGTTTTTCCCGAGCGAGTCAAAAACCAGAGAAATCCCAAGTAGGGAAATAGAGACAGAACAAATAAACTTTCTTTGGAAATCATTAGTAATTGGTGAGCGACCAGATACTATGATAAATTAAAAACTCAAAAATTAGTGTGAATAATTTTCAACTTTTTATTTTGAGTTTTTCATGTTAAATTCGACACGCGAACCCGTTTCTATCGAACCGCTAGAGACTCACCCAAGCCCAGAGTTCTCAACCAAATCCGCTGCCGGTCGCCAGTATTCACAACCTTTGGCCCTGGCCCAGACAAAACCCGTAACTCTTCCCCCAACACCGTTTTTAAGATAACACATTTTCAACCGTGCCAGTCTGTTAATTGTCCCTCGCTCCCAAGCTACCCAGCAATTAGAAACTGAGACCGTTCCAAAGTTTTCGCTCTGCTAGGCATCAAGCAAGCATCGTTCAAAACCTCTAAATCCAAGCTGGGTTTTCTTCTATCTGCTGCGATAATTTCCTTGAGCTTAGCATCAAAATCAAAACGCGGGCCGCCATCCCAAATTTTGAGTTCCAAGCGTCCGTTAAACACGGTAATTTCGAGTTGAACGGGAGTTTCTACTGGCATATTTTTGTGAGCGTGGCGAACTGCATTAGTGAAACCTTCAGCCAAAGCTAACTGAAACTGGTACCAAACCTCATTGGGTAGCGATAAATCTTTCAACTGCTCAAACCACTCCAACACTAGAGTTAAAGCATTCACATCTGTCTTGACTTGCAGGCTAATCTGTTGAACAGAACTTTCCTCCAGCTCTTCTTCCTGCTCTGTTGGATCTTGCCAATCCCAGGAGTTTAATAAATTCATTAACCCATCTAAAACGCTAGTCTTTTTTGTATTTTGCGATCGCGCGCGGCCTTCTACTTCGTAACTTTTGCTCAGCGACAAACAATTTCGATTGTCGAGAGTCCGGGTGTAACTCAGCTCGTCTGCAATCTGCCACATGAGTTTGATCCCTCTGCCGCCTTCTGCCAGTTCGTCTATGCTGTTCGACATTTATTTTCCTCGTCTGAAAGTATTAGCTGTACCCAATTTTCACACCAGCCGAGACACGTTGTAAGTTTTTATACAAGCTAGCTCAGTATTATTTCGCGCTCACACCAGAATGCTATCTTTTTTACAGAAGGCAACGCATCAGCAATATGTCTTAAGAGTCTAAGCCAATTGGCTTATTTACCGATCGCCAGTACGGAGAACGATCGCCCTGTGCACCAAAATCCCGCTGCATCGAGCACCAATACCGATCCGCTGCCTTTGCCAGCCAGTAGCCTCAGCCGCCGCCACCTCCAGAATGAAGGCATTGAGCGTCGGCTCCCTTGCAGGGAGTTGGTAACTGCAAGGCAGCCTTGATGTGCGCGCTCTCATCCCAAAGGCGTAGGTAATATCCGCAAAAGCGATCGCGATCGAACCGCGGGCACCGTCGAGTCGCGTCAATCGACTAAACTAGGACTTGCGCCAACAACCCGGTTTCTGCTAAGAATATTGGGTTTGACAGCCAGGAATTAACGATAAAACCGGGTTTTTAGCCTCCGCGCGCAAGTCCAGACAAATCCGTAGTTTCGGCAGTTACAGGACTTACCGAGAGTAAATTTTAGCGCCAGAAAGATTGTCTGTTATGTTCGAGGGGGAAAGAGGGAGAAGATTGGACGAGTGAGGAATAGGGAATTGAAATCTACAATTTAAATGCACAACAGCTTATGACCAAAATCAAACCGATAATTCTGGCAGCAGCGATACTGCTACTCCCATTTTGTGCAGCAGTTCCCTTACAAGCTCAAAATCTGTCTCTAGTCAAGCGACTGCTAGCAACAAGAGGATGTCCCGGATGCGACTTATTTGGGGCTTCCTTGAGCCGTGCAGATTTGTTTGGCGCTTCCTTGAGCCGCGCCACTCTCAGCAGGGCCGACTTAGTTGATGCCGACTTGACTGCGGCTGACTTAATGGAAGCTAATTTAAACAACGCCAACATGAGAAATGCCTTTTTAGCCGACGCCGACCTCAGCAAAGCCGACATGAGCAGGGCAGACATCAGGGGAGCCAATTTAGAAAATGCCAACCTCAGCGAGAGTTTTCTGCGAGAAGCATCCCTCCTGCTGGCTAACTTAAAATGCAGTAATTTGAGCGCCGCTAAACTAAGTCGAGCCGATCTGAGAAATGCCGATTTAACTGGTGCAAATCTCAGCGGTGCAGACCTCCAAGAAGCCGATTTAAGCGGTGCAAATCTCAGCGGTGCAGACCTCAGAGCGGCCGACTTGAGCGATGCGAGATTGAACAAAGCTAATCTTACAGATGCCAATCTCTGCGGCGCCCGGATGCCGAACCGAAAAACATCTCGGCGGGGCTGTGAAGTTAAGAAAGAACAACCGATAAGCATGAACAATTACTGCAATTACTGCCATGCCGTCAATGACTGGTGGCTGAATGTATTAAGGTTCAACTAAGCGGTACGATCGCCATCGCAATCAAGGGTTTGTAGTGAGGAATGCAAGTCCTTCAAAAATCTGAGGACTCAAGTCCTCACTACAAACTATTTTTATCTACTTTGAAAAATCAAAAAGTTGGCTCACTCTTCGCAAATATTCTGCACCCCCGATCGCTGCCGAATTATTGTGACCTGCATTAGGAACTATGTAAAGCTGTTTCGGTTCAGGTGCTGCATCAAACAGTTTTTTGCTCATTTTGGTTGGAACTATACTATCCGCACTCCCGTGAATAAATAGCACCGGTATTTGCAGGCGATCGACCTTTGAAAGAGAATCAAAGCGCTGTGTCAGCAAAACATCGATCGGAAACATCGAAAACAGCGGTTTTTGGAAATCCACCATTGCGCGCACCGAAGTAAAAGAGCTTTCCACAATTAACCCCGCGGCCTCCGGGTGGCGCACTGCTAGGTCGATCGCGATCGCCCCTCCCAAAGAATGACCGTAGATATAAATTTGACTCGGGTGAATCCCGCGCTGTTTCACCAAATAATCCCAAGCAAGTTGAGCATCCTCATAAACCTGAGATTCGCTCGGAAAATCGCCCTGGCTTTTTCCATAACCGCGATAATCAATCATAAATATCGACAAACCTAACCGATGAAATCGATTAGCGTGTTCAACATTTGCCCCCACATTTGAACCATTTCCGTGCAGGTACAAAACGACCCTTCCTAACCCCCCCTTGTTAAGGGGGGGGACTGGAACCGACTTTCTTGCTCCCCCCCTTGCTAAGGGGGGGC
>JAUBOH010000207.1:0-11427 GCA_036700145.1 Microcoleus occultus BM001215366 | reverse complement strand
AGTAGGGACACGGCATTGCCGTGTCCCTACGGGTATCTATCGATCCGGGATGTACTTCATAAAGGTGGAATCTGCTGTATTTCGATTCGCAACCAAACGATTTATCCCTCCTCTTGCTTTAGCCAACCTTTAGCCAGAGCTTGATATCCAATCATTTTGTATGTTAATTTGGCGGCGGTAAATTCCGAAACTACAGAGTCTACCAGAGGTGCTAATTCCATAATGTCACAGCCAATTACATCGCAGGACTCGAAGATGCGCCGCAAAAATCCGGTGAGGGAATACCAATTTAACCCGCCCGGTTCTGGAGTGCCAACCCCTGGTATTAAAGTCGGATCGATGCCGTCTAAGTCGATCGTCAAAAATACCCGTTTAGTGGTTATGCTAGCAATTGCCCGATCGGCCCAATCCGGTTGATTCGCGATTTCGCGAGCTCGAATCACGTTTAGCTGTTTGGCTTTAATCAAGTCTGCTTCTTCCTTGCAGATAGCGCGAATCCCGATTTGCAGTGTCGGCAAGCCCATATCTACAATACGCCGCATCACGCAGGCGTGGTTGTGGATCGAGCCTTCGTATTCGTGCCGCAAGTCGCCGTGGGCGTCGATTTGCACGACTGTGAAAGGTTCGTCTGGGTATGCTTGGCGATAACCTTCGACAACACCGGCGGTGATGCTGTGTTCGCCTCCGAGGGAGATGACAAATTTATTTTCGGTAGTTAGCTGATAGACTGTGGCTTGGGTGACTCGCAGCATTTCTAGGGATGAAACCGGTTGGCTGTTGCGGGTATCGGCGATCGGCTCTTTTGTATAAATTCCGACATCGTAGCAAACTTCGGAATCTAGTTCTTCGTCGTAGCACTCGAGTTGGTGAGAAGCTTCTAGAAGTTTCGCGGGCCCGTTTTGGCATCCCCGGCGGTAGGTGGTGGTAGCCTCGTAGGGAATTGGCAATATAACTACTTTAGCGGTGTCGTAGTCTGGTACAATTTCCGATCCGAGAAATGGTACGACTGAAGTTGAGACGATCGTTGGCATAGGGGAAATTTCAATAAGGCAAAAAATTCAGCATCTTTAATGGTGGCACAATATAGGCTCGTGGTGCAAAGTAGTCATTAGTCATTAGTCATTAGTCATTAGTCAGCAGTCAATAGCTAACAATGCCCGATGCCCGATGCCCGATGCCCGATGCCCGATGCCCGATGCCCAACCTAAAATCTAAAATCCCATGACTTCTTCTACGTTAACTGCTGCCCGGCCTCAAACCTGGATGTGGAAAGGTTTTCCGATTTGCTACCAGACTGCGGGTACTCAGGGCCCTGCGGTGGTGTTCGTCCACGGTTTTGGCGCGTCTTGGGGCCATTGGCGGAAGAATTTGCCGGCATTGGCTGCTGATTGTCGCTGTTATGCGATCGACCTGATCGGTTTTGGCGGTTCTGCGAAACCAGCGCCCAAACTTGAGATTGACTATACTTTTGAAACTTGGGGACAGCTAATTGCTGATTTTTGTCGGGAAGTTGCGGGCGGGCCTGCTTTTTTGGTCGGAAATTCGATCGGCTGTGTAGCAATTATGCAAGCCGCTGTGGATTTTCCCGATATTGCTTCTGGCGTAATTTTACTAAATTGTTCCTTGCGTTTGTTGCACGATCGCAAACGCGCCGAATTACCTTGGTATCGCAGTTTTGGAGCGCCATTAGCACAAAAAGTTTTAAATGTCAAATGGATTAGTCAATTATTTTTCAAACAGTTAGCAACGCCGAATACAGTCAGAAAAGTGCTTTTGCAAGCCTATCACCGTCCTGAAGCTGTCACCGACGAACTGGTAAATATGCTGCTTGAGCCTGCCAAAGACAGCGGCGCAGTCGATGTATTTGTGGCATTTATCAGTTATTCTCAAGGGCCGTTACCGGAGGATTTGCTGCCGCGTTTGAGCTGTCCGGCTTTGATTCTGTGGGGCACGGATGACCCTTGGGAGCCGATCGCCCTTGGACGAGAATTGGCCAATTTTCCGGCTGTGGAAAAGTTTATTCCTTTGGAGGGAGTCGGCCACTGTCCGCAAGACGAAGCGCCAGAATTAGTCAATCCTATTTTACTCGACTGGATTAAAGGGCGATCGTCTCTCGAAAGGGCGGCGCTAACGGCAGAAAGCTGAAAATCTGCCTCTTTAACCTTGGCAATTACCGCTATTGGAGGCTAACGTTAAAGAAACTTTTGACTTTTGAGTTTTCAATTTAAAAATTCAAACTTCATGTTTTTCAACTTAAATGCAAGCTCCACCATACATTTGTTAAATCCTTTAAAAAATCCGTTGCCGAACTTTCTTCTTCATGGACAACTTGAGCATCGACACTAAAACCCGGGCCGTCAAGCTGGGTTCAGAGTGCATAGACCTAAACAAAGAAGAATATATCGTGCTGGTGCTGTTGAGCAAGCACTACGGCAAATATGTCGAACCAGCAGCGATTTTTAAGTTGCTGTACAAGCGCCCGCCAACAGGTGACGAAAATAGAATCATAGTCGATCGCATTTTTGAACTCAAGAAAAAGTTAAAAGACAACGGCGACACATCCATGCTAATTCATGCCGAACCAAACGGGAGCGGCAAATATGGAATTCTAGCAGTAGAAAGTCCGGTACAAATCAACGGCGAGATTTTGCAGCCACCGGAACAAACAGAATCAGAGCAACTGTTGAACAATCGCTACCGGGTTCTCGAAAAGCTGGGAGAAGGAGGTTTTGGCTTAACATTGCTCGCCGAAGACACGCAAATGCCTTCGCATCGATGTTGCGTCATCAAGCAGCTTAAGCCTCACACTGATAATCCTCACATTGACCACAGCGTTCGAGAGCGTTTTTCTCAAGAAGCTGCTGTTTTGGAAAAGTTGGGCGAAGGACATTCTCAAATTCCCAAACTCTACGGTCACTTTGAGGAAAATGGTTTATTTTTCTTAGCCCTAGAATGGATAGACGGGGAAACGCTCAGCAACCGCATAAAAGTTGTTGGCAAAATGAGCGAGGAGCAAGTCAAGGAAATTCTCAGAAGTCTGCTGCCAGTTTTGGATTACATACACGAAAAACAGATTATTCACCGAGATATTAAACCGCAAAATATTCTTTTACGCAAGTCTGATGATGAACCGGTGTTGATAGATTTTGGCGTAGTTAAGGAAACAATTAATCAAGAGGTAACTACTGGGGGAAATAATCTCACTATCTCAATTGGAACGCCGCAGTTTATGTCCCCGGAACAAGCCGCAGGCCGGCCGGAATATTCTAGCGATTTGTACAGTTTGGGATTGACGGCCATTTATTTGCTGACTGGAAAGTGGCCGCAGGAGTTAGAAACTGACCCCCAAACTAGGGAGATGCTGTGGCTGAATCACTCATCAAAGGTGAGTGTGAGATTTGCGGCGGTTCTGGATAAAGCGATTAGGTTTCACCCGCGAACTCGGTTCACTACTGCTAAGGAAATGTTAGCAGCTTTCGAGGAGCCTACAGCGGCTACTTTGGCGAGCAGCCACGAGGTGGCTAACTCTCGAAAATCCAGCCTTAAAAGCTGGATGGTTTATCTGTTTTTGATAGTTTTAATTGCTTTGGGCGGCGGTGCTTTTTTATTCAGAAATGAGTTGATAAATGTCCTAAAAGATGCTGTACTCTTGGCTGAGAAGAGCGTGAATCCTAACGTTCCTAAAGTGCCGGATTTGCCGGGGGTAACAGCGAAAAATGCCGAGAAGTCCTCGCCTATAGATACCAGCATTTACATGAGTGCGGGCGATCGCCTTTTGTTTGCTAGCACCGCAACTCCTGACAAGCAAGCAGGAGTTCGCGCCATAGCCGCCGGAGATTTTAAAACGGGGGCTTCTAAGCTAGAAGCGGCTCTGAAAGCCGATCGCGCTGACCCCGAAAGTTTGATTTATCTAAATAATGCTCGACTCGGGACTGCGGAAGCTCTGAAAATTGCGGCGGTAGTTCCGATTGGCGACAATCCCAGCGCCGCAGCGGAAATATTGCGCGGGATAGCTCAAGCTCAAGATGAAGCAATTAAGGCGGGAGTGCCTTTAAAGGTGGTAATTGCTGATGATGGTAACGATGAAAATCGGGCGAAGGCAATTGCTCAAAGTCTGATAAAAGATATTAATATTTTAGCGGTTGTCGGTCACGGCAGCAGCAAAACTTCGATCGCCGTTGCTCCAATTTACACGGAAAGTCAAATGGTGGCGATCGCGCCTACAAGCACGAGCATCGAATTAGCAACGGTTCCGAGGCGCGCCGACGGTGTGAATTATTTTTTTCGGACGATACCGAGCGACCAATTTACAGGTACGGCTTTAGCTCGCTATATGCTAAATAGCATGAAAAAAACCACGGCTGCTGTTTTTTATAATTCCAAAAGTTCTTACAGCAAGTCGCTGCAAACAGCTTTTTCTACTACTTTGATTTTGGAAGGCGGTCAAGTTGTTAAACAAGTAGATTTGTCCGCGTCTGACGCAACAGCACAACTGGCAGGAATTGCAGCAGATGTCCTGGTATTGTTCCCGGATTCAGATACGGTGAATTCGGCTCTAGAACTTGCAAAAATCAATCAAAATCGTTTGCCAATAATTGGCGGCGATGCTCTCTACAATACGGATTTATTAAAACAAGGTGGCTCGGCTTTGAGTGGGGCGGTAATTTCGGTTCCTTGGCATTTTGCTGATACTAAAAATCAAAATTTTGTCGGATCGGCTAGAGATTTGTGGGGAATTGATGTTAACTGGCGGACGGCGATGAGTTACGATGCGGTGCAGGTTTTGCGGATGGGAAGGTCGATCGGCAAAATTGCTCCGAATAGCGGTATAGCAGAACGGGTGATGTTGGCTGAGACTTTGGCTGGCGCGGATTTTAAGGTTAGCGGCGCTACTGGGGAAATTAGATTTTTGTCGAGCGGCGATCGCAACAGCAATGTAGTTCTTTTGCAAATTGTACCGGACACTGAGTCGGGTGCGGCTTACGATTTTATGCCAGTCGATCGATTTTAGATTGTAGCTTTAATTTTACCAATTTTTGCGATCCTAAATCCGGGTTATCTCAATTCCGGTAACAACGACCTATGATATAGAGGACACTCAAGATGCCGTTTCCCTACCACGATCAATTGTAGGGACACGGCATCTTGAGTGTCCTGCTTTCGGGTAATATCAATTCCGATGCTACCGGATTTGATACTACTCACCCGGGTTTAGGATCGAAAAACCAAAAAAGAGGACACAGCAGTGCTGTGTCCCTACAAATACCGAATTTGAAAGTAAAGAGGACACAGCACTGCTGTGTCCCTACAAATACCGAATTTAAAATCGCGCTTTAAAATCCCCGGCCTGACTGAGCCTTTTTCTCCAACCAATCCTTACCTAATCTGACTGTCACGTCGGATTGCAAAGAACCGGTACTCTCAACCAGCACATCTCCAAAACCCAAAGACTGGCGAATCGCTTGGGCGCCTTTAATATCGCCGTCTTGAGCTACAATCGTGGTTACGTCCAGGGGTTCGGGCCAAGCTTTATAAACCTGAACGTTCCGATAGCCGGCCCGAGTTAAAGTCCTGACAAAATCTTCAACAGCCGATCGATCTCCGGTACTATCTTGAACAGCCACCTTCAGAAAAGTCGCATCAGCATTCTCGATTTTCCAAGTATTTTGGCCGAAGTCAAAATGTTCTGCCACCAGAGTTTCGAGGCCACTTTGGTCTGGCAACCAGTAACTAGCCTTATAATCCTTGGTATCGCTGAACTTGCCGGGAACCATCAACATCTGCACGCTGGCGCGATCGGTTTGAGTAGCAAAACCAGCCAAAGCCACCAATTCTTCTATACTCAAATTCGTATCGAGGTGAGACTGAATCACCGACAAAATCTTCGGCAAGCGAGACAGCAAACCTACATTAACTTCCTGTTCCACAAAAGCGCGCATCAACAATTGTTGCCGCTGCACCCGCCCGATATCGCCCAAATCGTCGTGCCTGTAAAGCAAATATTGTACGATTTGTTCGCCGTTGAGATTCTGCTTACCAGCCTTTAAATCTATATATAAATGCTGGCTTTCATCGGTATACTTCATGTCTTTAGGGACATTAATAGTAATGCCACCAAGGGCATCGACCAAACTTTTGATGCCTTGAATATTGACTGTGACATAACGGTCAATGCCCACGCCGCCCAATAGTCCGCTGACTGACTTGGCAGATGAAGCCGGGCCGCCGTAGTAGTTAGCTTCATTGATTTTCACCGTACCCCTACCTTCAACGTATGTGCGGGTGTCTCGCGGAATAGAAAGCACGCTTAACTTTTTATTTTGAGGGTCGAACCTAACCAACAGCATTGTATCGGTTAATCCCTTGAAAGAGTTTTCCCAAACCTCGTATCCCTTTTCCTTGTCGGGCTGGCCGTTGATGTCGGAACTCAGAACCTTAAGTCCTAAAACTAAAATATTAACTGGGCGAGTCAGTTCTGGCATCTTCATGCTGAGCTTTGCCATGTCGCCTTGAGAAAATACCGCCGCTTCTTCAGGACTCAACTTTTGTTGCTGAAGCGGGGTTGTGGAAAGGGAGACGGCTAGCAGCGCTCCGGCTGTGGCTGAGAGCATGGCGACTCCAGCCAAACCAAAACCAAAACCCAGCCAACGGCCTCGATGGGGCTGGTGCGATTTTTTGGTTGAAGGTTGAGCAGTTGATTGTTTGATAGGGTCTTGATTAGGAGTTTTTTGAGCTGGCACTGGCTTCCTCACACACAACAAAAATAAAAAAAGATAATGGCAATATGTAGTATCAAGCTAAAGACGCACTCAATCAATACGGTAGGGGCTTTAAAGAACCCTAAATTATGATAAATGTTTGCCCACTACTTGCTCGGCTACGCGGCTAATTCCGGGCAACCATAGCGGTTGACGCTTCCAGAGGCGAACCATCAGTCCGATCGCGACGATGAAATAGCTGGTTGTCAGCAGGCTACTCATTAATAACATGGTAAGTGTCGGAGATTCCGCAGAAATTGCTCCAGCTTCTAAAAGAATATGTCCTAAAAGCCAACTAAAAGCAAGGGCAATTGCCAAGCGGCTGACGGCTTTGCGTTCGGGGCTGCCTTCGCGGCGGTAAAGATTCCACAGGGCGGGGAAAAAGCCGATGACTGGGATCATTAATACAAACAGACTTGCACGATCAAGTTCAGGATTGTCTAAGGGATCTCTATTTTTCATCTTTCGCTACTCAAAATTTGCAGAAGCTCTGGTTTTGCACAAAAGTTATTTGTTAGAGGCAAAAATTATATCTTAAACCAAAATTCCCAGAGCAGGGTTGGTACGATGCCAAACTTGTCTGTCGAGCGTCAAAATTTTTCGGCGCTGGCGAACCCGCGATCGACCGTTGGCAACTATTTCGGCCCAGAGAGCCGTATGTTGATAAACTGGATACAGCACAGGAGACAGGAGAACCCACGAAAGCCATGACCCAATCCCAAAAACCGATTGTTATTGCTCCATCCATATTATCAGCCGATTTTAGCCGTCTCGGAGATGAGATTCGGGCTGTAGACAAAGCTGGGGCTGACTGGATTCACGTAGATGTGATGGACGGTCGCTTTGTTCCTAATATTACGATCGGGCCACTGATTGTTGAGGCAATTCGTCCTGTTACTACCAAGATAATTGATGTCCACCTGATGATTGTGGAGCCGGAGAAGTACGTCGAAGACTTTGCTAAGGCTGGTGCTGACATTATTTCGGTTCACGCCGAACACAATGCTTCGCCTCACTTGCACCGCACCCTCGGCCAAATTCGGGAATTGGGCAAGCAGGCTGGTGTGGTTCTGAATCCTTCGACGCCTTTGGAGTTGATCGAGTACGTGCTGGAACTTTGCGATTTGGTGCTGATTATGAGCGTCAATCCGGGCTTTGGCGGTCAAAGTTTTATCCCGGCTGTTTTGCCGAAAATTCGCTCCTTGCGCAAAATGTGCGACGACAAGGGCCTCGATCCTTGGATTGAGGTAGATGGCGGCTTGAAGGTGAACAATACTTGGCAGGTTTTGGAAGCGGGCGCAAATGCGGTTGTTGCTGGTTCTGCGGTGTTTAAGGCGAATGATTACGCAGAGGCGATCGAGGGTATCCGCCACAGCAAGCGCCCGACTCCTGAATTGGCCGCAGTCTAATCTAAAAATTAGATCGTGTCCGTCAAGTTACCAATAAAAAAAGTGGTTTGCAGTCAGGACGAATAGTCATTATAAAAAAATGGAAGAGCAAATTCTTCCATTTTTTGTGGGCGATCGATCTCATATCCTGTCCGCTCGAATGACCACAATCAGATGAGTTTGTAGTGAGGACTTTAGTCCTTATAATCCAAGGACTAAAGTCCTCACTACGAACCTTTTTTATGATGCTAATCGAGCGGACATGATATCAAGCTGTTTTACGATCGCACCCGCAACGTCAGGCGCACTGTATCCCCAATCAAGTGAGGAATCCGCCAGCTAAACAGCCATTTTTTGATAGTTTTCAGGAACTTCACATTTGCAAAAGTCGAAGCATCAGCATCCACGACTATTCGGCTGGCGCGCACCTTACCGAAGACAATTTCTAACACCAATTCGCCGTTTGTACCGCGCGGGACATTCAGAGCTGCCAAGTGTTCGTTTAAACTATCGATCGCCACTTCATCCAACCCCGCAGCGCTAACGACTTCTACAGGTGATGTACGGCGCGCCTTTGACGGTGCGATCTCTTCGATCTCTCCAAAATCCATTGCCGGAAAGCTGTTAAATGAGATGCCCCGTTCTATTTCTGCATCTTCTTCATCGGAGGCAAGATACTGCATAGACCTTGCAACAGGTGCAGAACCGTGACTAATCATCATTTCCGGCTCCATACCGTGATGAATCATCATTTCCGGCTCCATAAAGTATGTGGTGCCAAATACGCCCTCATATTCCACAGCTTCCGGCATTTCTACAGGCACGTTCATCGCGATCGACTCCGTACCCGGTTCGACGCGCACGTCATCGCTGACAGCCACAAAAGCCGTGTACTGCGACAGAAGCTGATAGGTTAGCGCCGTTTCTGTCACTGTTTCCACCCCCACCTTGGTTTCGTACTGCACCATCTGATTCATCAAATCTTTGATGCGGTGCCGCCCCCAAAGCTGAGCAACTGCCGGATTTCCTGTTTCGGTAAAGTCGATTTTGTAGGTTTGGATGTACTGGTGTCCGCCTGCGCTAACCCCTTTTATCTGAAGTATTCCAGGTTGGCGATCGACCTTTTTCCCAAACAGAACCAGCGGTTGTTCGGCAAATAAATCCGGCGCAACTGACGGATAAATTACCGGATTTTCGCCCTCTCCCTGCCAAGTAATTTCCAGATTTACTAACACCGGATTGTTGATTTGCCGGAAGAACTTTTCGACAAATTCATTAACGGGTTCGTCGTTCGTGATAATCCGGGAAAACCCACGCCCGATTTCCGCAATGCGATCGAGCAAAAAGCGATTGACGGAACTCCCCGCACCGAAACTGTACAGACGATTCCCCGATTTGAGATGTTTCTGCACTTCGGCGAGAACTTCGTTTTCGTTGCCGATGTAACCGTCGCTGAGGAATACCACAGTTCGCAAGCGCCCGGATGGCGCGGGAAAATCGATCGCCGCCCGAATCCCGCCCAACATTTCCGTACTACCCGCAGCGCAGAGTTTGTTGATATATGCGATCGCCTGTTGTCGATTTTCTGCTGTATTCGGTAGCGGTTGTTTGGAAAGTTGCCGCACGGAGTCGGAAAAATCCAGAATCGAGAAAGTATCGCCTGGATTCAATCCGTTAATAAATTGCCCCAACAAAGCCTGACATTGCTGCAAAGGCTCACCGGATTGCGAACCGGAAGTATCGACTAAAAATACGACATCTTTCGGCACAATTTCATCGGTTTTGTACTCGATCGCCGGAATCAAGTAAACTGCAAAATGTCCGCCGCGATCGTCCGCTTGAGTTAATACCGTAGACTGAGTTTCTCGACCAGAAATTTGATAGCGAACAATCAAATCCTTGTTGGGAATTGTATCTGCATTTCCCAACTGAACGCACACCTTTAGCCCATTTTTCTGCTCGCTGCTTGGGGAAGTTTGAGGTGAGTCGAAATATTCGATTTGCAGTTTGTGGGATGGGGAATTGACGTTACGAATCGGCACGCCGGCCTCAATTTCCAGCGTCACGTTGATATCATGTCCCGATCGCATTCCCGGCGGCAAAATCGGGGCATTCAGCCGCGACGCATCGGGGACGAGATCCGTATCGGCATTGAGTGTCATTGGGGCTGGGGCGCTACCGCTGGCTGCCGTTTCATCCAGCGGCGTACCGGGAATATATCGCGGCCCGACAACCATCGGAAACACAAATTCATAATCGCCCGCTAGAAATTTTAAGCTGTCGGTATAGCGAATCGTGACATCGATTTCTTCACCTGGTTTAATGTTGGCGAGGGACTGGGTGAAAATATTATCTCGCTCTTGTTCCAGCAAACCCGCAGTCCGCCCTTCTTGTTTGGCTTTTTCGTAAATTCGCTGTGCTTCTTCGCGTTTTTTTATGCTGCCTTTAATTGTGCGATCGCCGATTTTAATTTCCATCTCATCTACCGCTGCTTCAGCAGGTAGCGGGAAAATATAGACGGCTTCCAGCGGCTTGGTAAAAGGATTTTCAAATTTTTGCGAGACTTCAACTCGCGAGAGATTTCCGGCTATTTTGGCGCGGACTTCTGTATGTTTCAGGGGAAAAACGAGTGTTTCTCCCTCGGGGGAACGCACGTATAATCCACTGGTGCGATCGGTTGGAGATGTCAAGGATTCCATCGGAGTAGTCCTCCATAGGTGAATAACAGTTGACAGTTGACAGCAAAACAGAAGAAGGACTAAAGTCCTCACTACAAACCTTATCTATTTTTTGTATGCGATCGAGCCAAAGGACACGGCAATTCCCATTGGTGTCAACAATCGCCTGAAAACCTGTTTATCTCTGGTTAGTAACTAAGTCTAGATCCCCTCGCATCGCTATTAGGTCGGGGGATTTTGAGAAGATTCTTGTCTCCTCCGACCTAATCCGGGATCTAACCTTAATCGTCAAACAGCACTCTGTGAATGGGTTTGACCTGTTGGGTGACACGAAGTATGGCGCTGCCGTCTTCCTATCCCAAAATAATATTGTAGCAACACCGCACTGCCGTCTCCTAATTTCTTATTTCGACACGCTAGCGAGAATCTTTTCCATTTCCGCAAGCTCGATCGCCCCGGAGAAAGTTTTGCCGTTCATAATAAAGAACGGAGTGCCTTCAATCCCGAGTTGTTGAGCGAGTTGTACATCTTTGGCAATGGCGGCTTCGGCGGCGGGGCTGTTGCGATCGGTGTTGAATTTATCTAATTTTAGATTGAGCTTTT
>JAUBOH010000206.1:0-11445 GCA_036700145.1 Microcoleus occultus BM001215366 | reverse complement strand
ACAAATACCGAGAAATACTTATATAGCCTTTCTCAGAAAGATGAGGTACTCATGGGCATAGGGCATAGGCCGCCGTGGGCATAGGGCATACCTCACCACGCTTGAGAACCGCTATATCAAATTTCCGGCATTGTCGATCGAAGCGATATATTACACCTTTGTCAACAACGCAGCCGGTCTGTACTTATTCGGACAAAAGCTAAAGAAACCCGGTTTCTCTGAGAAATCGTGGGTTTGACAGCAAAGTATCTAGGAAGAAACCGGGTTTCTAGCCCCCTGTGCGCAAGTCCTGGCTTAAAAAGCTTATTGACAAAGGTGCAACATCTGTGCCGCGAGCGACAGCCAGAAACAAACGTAAATTTTGATACAGATAACTAAATGAGAATCGATCGGCATTATTTGTGCGATCGTACCTGAAAGCCTCGCCCAGAAACAATGGGAGCAAGTATAATACCAGGAATTTTTAACATCCCCCCTAGACATATAAAAACTTTCCGGTAAAATCGAAACCAAAATTAATAATGTATAAAGTAACGAAGCGCATTATGGAGGGCAAACCCATTACACCAGCTCAGCACTCATCTAATCTGTCAACTTCAACTGAAAGCGACCAACAAGTATTGCAAATTTGGGGTCGCCAGCCCCTTAAAGGACACGTCAAAATCAGCGGCGCCAAAAACTCAGCCTTAGTCGTCATGGCCGGAGCTCTGTTGTGTCCAGACGATTGTCGCCTTCGCAACGTTCCCGGTTTAGCCGATGTTGCCCGCATGGGGCAAATTCTGGCGGCTGTAGGAGTCAAAATACAGCAGAACGGCGACGTTTTAGACATCAACGCCAGCAACCTCATAGACGCTCAAGCCCCCTACGAATTAGTCAGCCAACTGCGGGCGAGCTTCTTCATCATCGGGCCGCTCCTAGCGCGTCTGGGATTTGCGAAAGTGCCCTTACCCGGTGGGTGCGCCATTGGCGCCAGACCCGTTGAGCTTCACGTTCGCGGGCTGCAAGCCCTCGGCGCCGAAGTCCACATCGACCACGGTACCGTTCACGCTTACGTCAAAGGGCCGAACCGCCGCCTCAAAGGTGCCAAAATTTATTTGGACTACCCCAGCGTTGGCGCAACTGAAACTTTGATGATGGCGGCGACTCTGGCTGAAGGAGAAACCGTGATTGAAAATGCCGCTCAAGAGCCGGAAGTCGCAGATTTGGCGAATTTCTGTCGCGCTATGGGAGCAAACATTCAAGGCGCGGGCACAAATACGATCGTCATTTCGGGAGTTCCCAGACTGCACGCGGTAGACTATTCAATTATTCCCGATCGCATCGAAGCCGGAACATTTTTAGTAGCAGGAGCCATCACTCACTCGGAAATCAGTTTGTCGCCCGTAATTCCCGACCACCTGACCGCCGTCATTGCCAAATTGAAGACAATTGGCGCGAAAATTATTACAGAATCCCCCGACATTTTGCGGATAGTTCCGGGCAAAACTCACTCCGCCACAGACATCGAAACTCTGCCTTACCCCGGTTTCCCCACAGATATGCAAGCTCAGTTTATGGCTTTGCTGACGCTGAGCGACGGAGACAGCTTGATCAAAGAAACCGTGTTTGAGAACCGCTTGCGCCACGTAGCAGAGCTCAACCGCATGGGCGCCGACATTCGCGTTAAAGGCAATGTGGCGATTGTGCGCGGGGTGGCGCGACTATCGGGTGCACCCGTAGTAGCAACAGATTTGCGAGCATCGGCGGCGCTAGTGCTGGCGGGACTTGCAGCCGATGGTGTCACCACAATCAGCAGCTTGCACCACTTAGACCGCGGTTACGAGCAGTTAGAGGTAAAACTCCAAAAATTGGGAGCTAACTTGCGGCGGGTCAAGGAGGGCACAGAGCCGGTGATTGCATCAGCTCCTGTCAATCCCGTGCGATCGGGTTTAAACTGTTAATTAGTCAGTTGACGGTTAACTGTTGACGGTTAACGGTTAACTGTTGACGGTTAACTGTTGACGGTTAACTATTGACTAATGACTCAGGACTAAAATGTTGAACATACCGCTCATCGGCTTGAAAGCAGACCAGTTTCGGCACCCGCTAGACTTGCAAGCTACCAACACTCTCAAACAACTGCCGGGCCTGGATTTGATGGTGCGGCAGTTGCTGGGACAACTTGGCGAACAGTTTTTCATGCTCGAAAATCTGGCTTCCAGCGTCCAAGTCGGCGAAAATCAATTGCCCCACCTGCATCAATTGCTGGTGGATGCCTGCACAACTCTGGATTTAGAAGTGCCGCAGCTTTATGTCCGCCAGCATCCGATGCCGAATGCTTACACCTTTGCGATGCGGGGAAAACAGCCTTTTGTGGTGATGCACACTTCGCTGATTGATTTGCTCACAGACGAGGAAGTTAAGGCAGTAATTGCTCACGAGTTGGGGCATTTGAAGTGCGAGCACGGAGTTTACCTGACTCTGGCTAATTTAATTGTGTTGGCCGCCGGTCAAATTTCGCCCGTGGGAACCTTGCTGGTGCAGGGTTTGCAGGCGCAAATGCTGGAATGGTTGCGGTGTGCGGAATTTACGTGCGATCGCGCCGCCTTACTCGCTACCCAAGACCCGAAAGTGGTAGCATCGGTGTTGATGAAACTGGCCGGAGGTTCGCCGACTTTAGCGCCGAAACTGAATGTAGATGCGTTTTTGGCGCAGGCCCGCGCCTACGACGACCTCAGCAACACTCAACTGGGAGAACTGCTCAAACAAGCCCAAACTGCTCAGTTGTCCCATCCTGTACCAGTATTGCGCGCCAGAGAGATCGATCGCTGGGCAAGTTCAAAAGATTATGAATCTCTTGTGCAAAATCGATCGGTGTGTTATGATGGTGAAACCAAGAAAAAGGGCGGGTGGCGGAATTGGTAGACGCATCAGACTCAAAATCTGACACCGAAAGGTATGAGAGTTCGATTCTCTCTTCGCCCACTACTACAATAGCTTAATAAATCTAGGGTTCCAGATATATCATCTGGAACCCTAATTTATATGGCATGGGGCATCGGGCATGGGGAATTGCGAATTGGTAACTAATGTCAACCGTCAACCGTCAACCGTCAACCGTCAACCGATTTTATGGGTGAAATCGCCGCTTTAGGTGCTGCGTTTGTTTGGGCTCTATCTTCCACAATCTGGCAGCGAGTGGGACAGCAAATTCCCGCAGTCGTGCTAAATTTGCTCAAAGGCGCGATCGCCCTTTTCATGCTCCTTGCCACCATACTAATTTTAGGCAAACCATTACCACCAGTCAACCCCAATATTTTAGCAATGCTGCTCATCAGCGGCGCTCTAGGAATTGGCATCGGAGACACCGCTTTCTTTATCGTCTTAAAATATTTAGGAGCGAGGCGAACGCTGCTTTTAGAAACCCTATCTCCCCCTTTAACAGCTTTATTTGGATTCATATTTTTGCAAGAGAAGTTATCAACCATTGCTTGTATCGGCATTTTTTTAACAATCTGCGGCGTAGCTTGGGTAATTGCGGAACGAACAGCGGAAACAGCCTTACCATCAAAACACCTTTGGCAGGGATTAGGCATTAGTTTATTGGGGCAAACAAGTCACGCTGTCGGCGCTATTTTATCCCGCAGCGCTTTCACTCAAATAGATATCGATCCCCTGTGGACTGCGGCCTTGCGTTTGAGCGGCGGTATGGCAGTCATGCTGTGCTTTATGAACTCAAGAAACCTGGATAGTTTCCAACAATTAAAAGCGCCAAAAATATTAGCTGCAATAATTCTGGCAGCTTTTTTAGGAACGTATCTCGGAATTTCTCTGCAACAGACTTCCCTGAAATATGCACCCGCAGCCATCGCTCAAGCACTCAGTTCTACCAGTCCCCTATTTATCCTGCCTTTAGCCGTGCTGGCGGGCGAAAAGGTTAGTCTCCGCGCTGTTGTGGGCGTAGTTGGTGCGATCGGCGGAATCGCGCTATTATTGGGTTTGAAGTGATTAGATGCGAAACTTGAGATTTGAGATTTGAGAAATGACTGATGATCGAGGCGATCGGGAAACTAACAATTTAGCAGTTATTAACCAACAAATCAACTGGCTTCAGCAACAGCCAGACGGCATTCTATTTCAAGAAAACTCCGGCGACAACTGCATCGCAGTCAAAAAGATAAACTCACTGTTACTACTGCTTTTAGCAGACAGAGAAACCTTAAGCACAAACGTAGCTCAATCAATCCTAAACCTCGATAATCCGCTAAATTTGATATTTCCCTATGCCCGAGCAATGCTGCTAGCATTAATCTGGAAAAATCAGCCCAAAAATATCTATGTTATCGGCTTTGGCGGGGGCAGCATTCCCAGATTTTTTCACCATTATTTCGCTAACGCGATAGTCGAATGTACAGATATTGACCAAAAAGTAGTCGAAGTTGCTCAAAAATATTTTGGCATTCAATTCGACGACAGATTAAAAGTAGCAATTCAAGACGGGCGCGAATATCTAGCCCAACAAAATTCAGCCGTAAAAAACGATATAATTATTGTCGATGCAGGTTTTGGTAGCGGCTATATGCCCTATAGATTGGTGACACAAGAATTTTACCAACTGTGCAAAACTCGCTTGTCAAGCGCAGGTGTTCTAGTTGTCAACCTGTTCCACAAACAAGAGTTTAATGCGGCGGCGGTGAAAACTATTCAAACCGTGTTCGCACAAGTTTATATATGCAATTTAGAAGCCGGCAACAGCATTGCGATCGCGACTAATGCTCCCGATTTAGCTCAAAATGAAATTTTCTTGAAAGCAGAAGTTATTCAAGATTTCCACAATTTAGGATTTTCCTTAATAGAAATGTCGCTTCAGCTAAAAAAAGTAGCTCAGTTGGCGGAATGGGTGAAAAATTGGGAAAAGCTGCCAATTTTTACAGATGCTGAAATACCAGCAGGATATGGAGACTGCTAAATACACACAATGATGGCTGTTGACGCAAAGATACAAAAAACATCCTGTGGGTGCACCATAAGCACGATCGGGCTGTAGGGTTTTAAAACAGGTGCTGACGCAATCAGACAAAAAACTTTAATTGTAGTGTGTACCTCGACGTACCATCGGGCTGTAGCACAGAGCCTCGGCGCACCTTACGGCTATAGGTAGCGCGCCTAACCTCTGTTTGCGTCCTGTCCTAATACCAAATCTAAATCAGTAAATAGTTGATATTAGCGAACATCTGTCTCGAAAATACTTGACAGTCTAATTACCTCTGTGTAGTATAGAAGTAGTGCAAACCAGTAAAAATATGAGACTAAAAAGTTGGGAGTCTCCCCGCAACGAGGGCAGAAACTCCAAAGGCAAAGGTGGCTCAGCCAGAGCTCGACAGCTCAAAAAGCGACAGCAAACTCTCCGCAAAGTCTTAAAAGCTGGACGCGATCGACAAAACCAGCAACCAAACCACCAACCAAACAATCAAGGGAAGGAAACCGATAATTCCTTCCCTTATTTTTTATTTTTCAGCTACTCGAGCGCGCTGAATGTTCGGACAAATCGTGCGAGTAATGCACTCCGGCGAGGGTTGCTCGATCCAGCGGTTGAGAATGGATTGCAACTCCCCCTTCAAAGTTTCTAACGCTGCAATCTGCCCGGAAATTGCCTCTACCTTTGCCGTTAGATGCTGCTTCGCTTCAGAGCAAGGCAACTCCCCCCGATCGCGAACCTGTAAAATATCCTTAATCTCCTGAAGGCTCAAACCGAGAGCCCGAGATCGTTTAATAAACGCCAACCTGTTGAATACCGCTTCCCCAAACAAGCGATAACCGGCGGGCGATCGCTCCACCGCAGGAGACAGCAAGCCAATTTCCTCATAGTAGCGAACAGTTTTCACCGACAAACCGCTACAGGCAGCTACGGAGCCAATTTTGTACAGTTTCTCAGTAACAGAAATATTCATAAATCAAGCATCAAAGATCGAGGATTGAAAGACTTTTCTTGCCATATCTTTTACTTTCTCAGATGCAGGGAGTCGATCGCCACTTCACCCAGTTGCCATTGCCCGGTAATCTTCTTAATAAGGAGGATTTTTCTTAGACACGTTGTTGAGCGCGGGCAACTGAGGTCGAGAAGACTGAGGAGGAAGATAGTATTCGGGAGCAGGTGCGGGTTGTTCGGCTCCTGAGCGGTAAATTTGCCACCAGCGCAGAGCCATCGCCACCCCAGCAGTACCCAGCCCAAAAGCCAATAAAGAGCTGCTCGCGCCGATGCTGCCGATCGCTGCATCGACAACGCCCACTGTCACAACAAAGCTGGTAATTGGCTCTCTACGGTAAGCTGACCTCAAAAGTCGCGTCCAAGAAGCATTCATTGGGTTTTACTCTGTTCTATATTTATTTACAAGCTCTAAAACTTAGAGTTGGCGGAACGATCGGGATTTCTAGCTCAGAGACTAGCTTAACCTAAATTTATATTCTCGCCTGTCGGGAATTGTACGGGAGCTTCGCCAAATTGCCAAGCTGGTCAAATCAAAATTTCACCCAAAATACATCTAAAAGCCAGCTCTTGCATTCGGTGAACCGATCGCTCTCGACTCAGAAGTCGCTGGGCTTGTTTCTAACTAATATTCTAATCAATTCCCGAGTTGGTCGCGGTCAGCAGAGGTGACACCCGCTGCGGTTCGAGTCAGCAAAGAGTGTGAGGCCTCCCGCGCCAAAGAGCTAAAATTAGTTGAGGCCCAACCAGGACAGCAACCCCTGCCCTGTGACATACTCGATAATTAAAGTTAGGGAAAAACCAATCATCGCGGCTCGACCGTTAAGGCGTTCCGCGTAGCTGTTGAAGCCAAATTTTGGCTGTTCCAGTTTGGGAGTGATGGTGGGTTGTAGTTGTGTCATTGGTTTGGCTACCTTGCGATCGACGCTGTTCAAATGTGAAATCGAATGTTAGTTACAAATCTTAAACATTTCTGCTTCTATTATAAAGATGGTTAACCGCCGTCAACCGTCCCCGAAGATAAAAAACTGCTGCCAACTAAAGCCACTCAATTATATCCGCTCAAAATATGACTAATCAGTTAGATACCGATAAGCTTCCCGCAGCCGTACAGCGAGTTGCCTTTGCCCTTCGTACAGTAGGCTGGGTTAGCTTCTGGGTGCAGTTAGTGCTAGCGGTGGTAGCGGCGATCATTTTGCTCTTTGCCATCCCCTTCGCCATTCCCAGCACTACTGCCGCTGGGAATTCAACCAGTGCCGGCACCGGCGGCGGCGTATTTTTTGCCATTTGCGGGCTGGCGGTGCTCGGTTACAGCGTATATCGCGCTTTCGGCTTCACCCGCTTGTCGAGACAACTGCGATCGCCCGCCGCCAACGCTGTCCGCCCTAAAAAAGCAGACACCATCAAACAGGTACAGTTCACACTGGTCAGCAACTTGGTAGGAATGCTGTTGACGCTGGTCGGCGCAGAAGCCATCAGCGGCACGCTTTTAGCAAAATCTTTAGCCCAGCCGCAAGCCTTGTTCGGTGCCGCAGTTGATGTGGGCAAATTTATTCAGCCTTTAGACATATTTGTGGTACTCGCGAATACTCATGCCACTGTTGCTCACTTTGTCGGGATTGTTGGGACTCTTTGGTTGCTCGATCGCATACACAAACAGTAGTTATGGGGAATCGGGCATTGGTTATTAGTTATTAGTTATTGGTTATTTATTGGTTATTTGTGAAGGCCTACTAATGCTTTTAGGCAGAAATGCTTTTAGGCTTTTAGGCTTTTAGGCTTTTAGGCAGAAATGCTTTTAGGCAGAAATGCTTTTAGGCCCCAACCGACATCCGGAATCATTGCCAAGCTGTCGAAGAACGTACTCAGATACCTTCTAGCAAGACAACATAAACATCATGGCACTGAAACCCGAGGCTTATTTTGGGGTGACAGATCACGCAACTATTGAAATTTCTCAAGAAAGTTTTCGTTCTGTTCTTGGTCAAATAGAAGCTGAACTCCTCTGTAGCGACACCTACAGCCACGCTCTAGCTAGCTTGCAAACAATGTTGGGCTCCGCAGCCTCTGCTGCCGAAATTTTAATTAGAGCAGTTAGCAGAGAAGCCGTCAAGCTCGCATTCGATCGGTTTGCCAAACAAAACAAAATTGAACCGCAAGTAACCGAAGAGAGTTTTGTTGCTGTAAGTCCCGCCATTGGGACGGTGACAGAATTTAGAGAATTAGAGCCGCCAGTACCTGCTCCTGTCTTCTATTGGCGCAGCGCTACTTTGGAAGCGCCCCCCAAAACCGAGTCCGACACTGAAAATCTCGATCGAGACACTAACACTTCAGAAGAAAACCAACAAGCGCCCAAAGACGAAATTCAACTCGAGTCGGCTGCACCCGCAACTGTCATCGCCCCCGCAAAATCCTTCCCGGGGGTCGGTTTGTCCAAGCCGAAAAAACTCACCAAGGAAGAAGCAGCAGCAATCGCCGTTCAACAGCGATTCGAGTGCCTGCTGGAGTTGGGTAGAGAATTGCGAAAGGGACGGCAAATTCGCGGACTATCCCTCCAGCAAGTTCACAGTCAAACTCTCGTGCCGCTGCACCACATCGAAGCGATCGAAAATGGGGAAATCGAGAAACTGCCCCAAGATATTTACGTTAGAGGTTTTATCCGCCGGCTGGGCGACGCCTTGGGACTAGACGGCATCGCGATGGCGAATGCTTTGCCCAAACCCGCTCCGAGTCCAATTCCCAGTATGTATTCGGCTGTTTCTGACTCCGAATCAGCCGAAGGCTTTCAAATGCGTCCGGTGCATTTGTACCTCGGCTACACCGCTTTGATGGCTGGGGCTTTAGGGGGTTTGGGCTGGCTGTCGCAGCAACCCGTGGTGCCAGGAGCAAATGCAGTACCTCCAACGCAGGTGACACCGCCTGCTTCAGTTGCACCGGCTCAGAAGAGTCAAGCCCCGACACCTAAACCGGGTTTGAAGAAGTCTAGCAGTCACGAGGGACTGATTGTGGGGGCTGACATGGCGCCGCCGGAGGTGATTTTTGGTTAGAGTGTGTCGGGCGATCGATCGCCCCACAACACTCTTGGCGCAGGCTTAGTCTCAGAAACCCGGTTTCCTCGCTCATCTGCATAGGGATACTTGCTGGAAGACTTGAGTCGCCCTTGATCGATCGCGGTTGAGATTTTAGTTCAATCCACCACCTCGCTCGGTGGAGTCAAATCTCAAATCTCAAATCGCCGGGCCGTTTACCCTTAGTGAATCTTCAACTGCATCAGGAAACCCGATATGTGCGATAAACTATCTATCTTACTGTCCTCAAAGAGGTTTCCGATAAGATGAGTTCCCCAGCCACCGCTGCTCCCTCCCATCTCGATCCGCTATCGACTCAGCCTCCAACTGTCACGAGTTTGGCGGCACCAGACAGTGCTTTGGTAACGGCTGATCAAATGCCGCCAAAATCTTGGACGATCGAAGATAGCGAGAAACTGTACCGCATTCAGGGTTGGGGCGAACCGTATTTTTCGATCAATGCCGCCGGTCACGTTACAGTGTCTCCCAAGGGCGATCGCGGCGGTTCCCTCGACTTGTGCGAACTGGTAGAATCCCTCAAACAGCGAAATTTGGCTTTGCCTCTGCTGATTCGATTTTCTGATATTTTGGAAGACCGGATCGAGCGCTTAAATTCGTGTTTTGCCAGAGCGATCGCCCGCTACAATTACAAAAATGTCTATCGCGGTGTCTTTCCAGTCAAATGCAACCAGCACCGACAATTAATTCAAGATTTGGTGCGTTTCGGTCAACCCCATCACTTCGGACTGGAAGCAGGCTCGAAACCGGAATTAATGATCGCTTTGGCGACATTGAAAACCCCAGGCGCTTTGTTAATTTGCAACGGTTACAAAGACCGCGAATACATAGAAACCGCTATTTTGGCGCAGCGGCTAGGGCAAACTTCCGTAATTGTGCTGGAGCAAATTGAGGAAGTAGAACTCGCAATCGCAGCCAGCATTGCATTAGGCATTAAACCGATTTTGGGAGTACGAGCCAAGCTCACTACCAAAGGCGTTGGCCGCTGGGGAGGTTCTACGGGCGATCGGGCAAAATTTGGCTTGACAATTCCTGAAATTATCCGCGCCGTCGGCGAACTAGAAAAAGCTGGAATGCTCGACTGTTTGCAGTTACTGCACTTCCACATCGGCTCTCAAATTTCCTCAATTAGCGTCATCAAAGACGCCATTCGAGAAGCCAGCCACATCTATGTAGAATTAGCTAAATTGGGAGCTAATATGAACTACTTGGACGTAGGCGGCGGGCTCGGCGTTGACTACGACGGCTCTAAAACAAACTTCCACGCTTCCAAAAACTACAATATGCAAAACTACGCTAACGACGTAGTAGCGGGAATTAAAGATGCCTGCGACGAGCGGAAACTGCCGGTACCAATTATCATTAGCGAAAGCGGGCGGGCGATCGCCTCTCACCAATCAGTATTAGTTTTTGACGTACTCGGTACTAGCGATGTCCCCAGAGAAGTACCAGAACCAGTAGACGAAACAGCCCACCAAATTCCGCGCAATCTCTACGAAATTTACCAATCCATCACTCCCGAAAATTACCAAGAAGTCTATCACGATGCTATCCAATTCAAGGAAGAAGCAGTCAGTTTATTTAACTTAGGCTATTTGGGAATTGCGGAACGGGCGAAAACAGAACAGTTGTACTGGGCTTGCTGCGATAAAATACAGGCGATCGCGCGGCAAAAAGAATACGTATCCGACGACTTGGAAGACTTAGAAAAGGTGATGGCATCCATTTATTACATCAACTTATCTGTTTTCCAGTCAGTACCCGACAGTTGGGCAATTAACCAATTGTTCCCAATTATGCCAATTAACCGACTCGACGAAGAACCAACTCAGCGGGGTATTTTAGCCGATCTCACCTGCGATAGCGACGGCAAAATCGACCAATTTATCGATTTGCGAGATGTCAAATCGGTTTTGGAACTCCATACTCTCAAACCCGGAGAACCTTACTATTTGGCGCTATTTTTGGGAGGTGCTTATCAAGAAATCATGGGCAACCTTCACAACTTATTCGGCGATGCAAATACAGTTCACATTCAGTTAACGCCTTCTGGCTATCATATCGAGCACGTTGTGAAAGGTGACACGATGAAAGAAGTGCTCAGCTACGTACAATACGATGCAGAAAGTTTGGTTGAAAGCATCCGCCGTCAGACAGAAGCAGCTTTGCAGCAAAATAAAATTACTCTTTCCGAGGCCCAACTTTTGCTGCAAAATTACGAGCAGAGTCTCAGCAAATATACTTATCTTCAGTCTTAGTTAGGGCTTGGTCATGAGTCATGAGTCATTAGTTGGTTGTTGGTTGTTATATCATGTCCGGTCGAGAAGACAATAAAATTGGTTTGTAGTGAGGACTTTAGTCCTTCAAAAATCTGAGGACTTTAGTCCTCACTAC
>JAUBOH010000205.1:4019-11580 GCA_036700145.1 Microcoleus occultus BM001215366 | reverse complement strand
ACAGTTGGTTTTTAACAGTGAGACTGTTTATGATGGCGGGTTTGAGGATATATTCGTGAGTTCCTGAATGTCAATACCGATGTGGCGGTTGCTATAACAGTCAGCTTTAGTATCAATCCCAATTCTCGGGAATTTGTCAAGCCCCAAAAGTTATAGATTTAATTTAGCTCCCAGCGTGAAGTTTTTGATACGCTCGGTGCAGGGACGATCGCCTCAAATACACTCCTGGACGCATGGGAGACCAAAAACCCGGTTTCTGCGTCAATATCTCAAGGAATAAATGCCAGATTTTTCGTAGAAATCGGGTTTTTTTGCCTTAGCCCTCAAATATCAAGTTCACTAAATAAGCGCTTCATGGGAAAAATACCGTGCCGCAGTCAATGCTTCTAGCACTCCTGTATTTCTCACCGTTCAAGGATTTTGTTTCGCTGTTTGATTTGGACGGGCCGCCCGGTTTCAACTATCGACGGCTGGATACCAATTGCACCCGGCCGGCATCCATTTCATCCATTAATAACTCTAAAGCCTCATAATCAATATCCGAGATGTAGCCCAAACGGGTGAGCTCGTAGTTGATTTCGTTTTCAATGTCAGGCGTTAACTGCTTAATGTAGAGGGCTTTTTCTACAAGATGACGAATAGCATAAGTTGCTTGCATAGTAGCTCGGAGAACTCCGTACAGTTTAATTATCATCTGAACCGTCGATCGCGTGCGTGATCTAAATCAGAACTCACAAGTGATTTCAATTACATTATTCAGTTTAACCTAACAGCTAGGGCAAAGTCGATCGCAATTTTTACAATTGCTAAGACTTGCGCTTGCTGGCATAAATAAAAAATAGTATAGTAGCTTACGTTTCCTCCCCAAATCTTGCGGAAACTTTCATAAAAAAGAGTAAATAAATAAAGATTCAGTAAAACTACTGAAAACAACTGGTCGGTTTCCCTCAGAGCAAGTTAGGCTCGGAGGTATCAAGTAGGTTTAGGCTTACAACCTTCTAGCACAGTAGTTGAAAATACGCAGCAACCATAGGTTTGATATATGCAGACACTTCTTACCCAGAAACCAATTACAGTGATTCGACCCCTATACCACCTGAATGCAGCCACCTCCGGAGAATTCCGACGGCAACTCACGACAGCAATTGCAGCCCCCGGGGTTGTAGCGGTACTCGCAGATTTGGGCGAAGTAACATTTATTGACAGTGCCGGTTTGATGGCATTGGTTTCTGGCCTCAAGCAGGCGAAAAAAATGCAGCGCTCTTTTAGTATTTGCTCGGTATCTGCCGGGGTTAGGATGGTTCTGGAACTCAGTCAGCTCGATCGAGTTTTTGAGATATTTGAAAATGTCGAGAGCTTTGAAGCCGAAAACTGCTCAGTAAAAAACCACTGGTAGAGGTGGCTTTTGAGGCGAAAATAAGCAACAAAAAATAGCAAATTCGGTTAGATAGCCGAAAAGACAGAGGACGGCCGTTGGCGTGTTAGCAGATTTTAAGGTAGGCTGCTGTCTAGTCGCAGATATTTAGCGAGTCGAGCCGTGGCAGTAAAAATCGAAGAATTACTTACAGCAGAAATCAACCAGCCTGCTCGTTATCTGGGAAACGAGTTGGGGGCTGCGCGCAAGCCTTGGGATGGGGCGTCTGTACGTTGGGTGCTCACTTACCCAGAAGTGTATGAAGTTGGTGCTTCTAATCTGGGGCATATCATCCTTTACAATATTTTGAACGCTTTGCCGAGACAGTTGTGCGATCGAGCTTATTTGCCCGCACCAGACTTAGCAGCAAAACTGCGATCGACCAAAACTCCCCTGTTTGCGGTAGAATCTAGGCGATCGCTCGCAGAATTTGATATCCTGGGCTTCAGCCTCAGCTACGAACTCGGAGCAACAAACATTCTGGAAATGCTGGATTTAGCCGGCATTCCCCTAACTTGGAAAGAAAGAGCGACAAACGGGCAAAAAGGCAATTGGCCGCTGATTTTTGCTGGCGGACAAACCGCAACTTCCAACCCGGAACCCTACGCTGACTTTTTTGACTTCATCGCTTTGGGGGATGGAGAAGAATTGCTGCCAGAAATAAGCTTAATTTTGGCATTCGGCAAAAGTAATAATTTGAGCCGAGAAGCATTGCTGCTGGATTTAGCGCAAATTCCCGGTGTCTACGTCCCGCAATTCTACGATATGGCGGCCGACGGTTCTGTTAGTCCCAACCGCCCGCAAGTTCCCGAACGAATTCTGCGCCGCGTGGCGACGCCCATCCCAGCTTATTCGATCGGGCTAGTTCCCTACGTCCAGACAGTACACGATCGGCTGACAGTAGAAATCCGCCGGGGATGCACCCGCGGCTGTCGCTTTTGTCAGCCGGGAATGCTGACTCGCCCCGCGCGCGATGTCGAACCGCAGCAAGTCGTAGAGGCGATCGAACAAGGGATGAAAGCCACCGGGCACAGCGAGTTTTCCCTGCTTTCCCTGAGTTGTTCCGACTATCTGGCACTTCCAGCAGTCGGGATGGAAATCAAAAACCGCCTCAAAGATAAAAATATCTCTCTGTCTTTACCCAGCCAGCGGGTTGACAGATTTGACGATAACATTGCCGACATTCTCGGCGGCACGCGCCAAAGCGGCTTGACTTTTGCGCCGGAAGCTGGTACTCAGCGGATGCGCGACATCGTTAACAAAGGTTTGACAAACGAAGAATTGCTCCGGGGTGTCAAAACTGCGGTCGATCGCGGCTGGGATAAAATCAAGCTGTATTTTATGATCGGTTTGCCCGGAGAAACCGATTTTGATGTTTTGGGCATCGCCGAAACAGTCCGCTGGCTGCACAGGGAATGCAGGCTGGAGGGCCGGCGCGGACTGAATTTTAATTTGACAATTTCCAATTTTACGCCTAAGCCTCACACTCCTTTTCAGTGGCACTCGGTTTCGACTGCTGAGTTTGCCCGCAAGCAAAGACTGCTGAAGGGAGAATTTCGCGGGATGCGGGGCGTCAAGGTGAATTACACTGATGTGCGGATTTCGGCAATGGAGGATTTTGTGGGACGGGGCGATCGGCGTTTGGGCGCTGTAGTCCGCCGCGCTTGGGAACTCGGCGCGGGTATGGATGCGTGGTGGGAAAGTTTGGATAAAGCTTACAAAGCTTGGACTCGGGCGATCGATGAATCTGGCCTTACCTGGAAATACCGCCAAGTCGAAAGCGGTGAATGGAATCTTTTTGAGAAATTAGAAGGAACCCCCCCCTACCCCGCCCAAGGGGGGAAATTAGAAGGAACCTTCCTAGATCGCCCTTTACCTTGGGATCACTTAGATACGGGGATTGACAAAAACTGGCTGAAACTTGATTTGCAAAAGGCTTTGGAAGCAGCGACGGTTCCTGACTGTTCCTTTGAAGGCTGTTCGCGCTGCGGGGTTTGCGGCACGGATTTCGGACACAATGTGGTTGTGGATGCGCTGCCAATTCCCGCTTTTGCTGGGGAATTTGTGCCGAATACGGAGCGGAAACAGCGTTTTCGGGTTTGGTTCGGGAAGGTGGGCGATATGGCTTTGGTGGGTCATTTGGATTTGCTCAGATTGTTCGATCGAGTAGTTCGCAGAGCCGATTTGCCGATTTCGTTTACCGGCGGCTTCCACCCGAGCCCTCGGATTTCTCTGGCAAATGCCCTGCCTCTGGGCGTTACCAGCACTGGAGAAATTGCCGACTTTGAGCTGACTGAGTTGATGGATGTGGCCGATTTTCAGGAAAAATTGGTGGCGACTCTGCCGGAAAATATTCCGATTTACAGGGTTGAAGCGATCGACCTCAAAGCTCCTTCTGCCAATCAATTGCTAGAAGCAGCGGAATACGTGATTACTGTGGCGATAGCGGGTGTTTTGACAGAAAATGGCGAATTAGAACAACAGAATTCTGCTGCTGTCTGGGTCGCGACAGTTGCCAACTGGGAAGATTGGGTCGAGACGATCGCCCAAACAGAGGCTTTTTGGCGGGTGCACACTACTAAGTCGGGAAAGACTCGGGATGTCAATTTGCGCGATCGGCTGCTGAAACTCGAACTTGTAGATGATAAATCTGCCGAAAGTCATAAATCCGAAGGTACAGCCGTATTGCGCTATACCGGCAGTTGTCGCAACGATGGCAACTTGTTAAAGCCAGAACATCTTGTGTCCATGCTCGAACAAGTCAGCCAGCAGGAAATTCAGCTTTTGCAAGTTCAGCGCAGTCAGCTAATCTTGGGTTATGGTTAAAATAGGGGAGCTGTGGTGGAATATTTCACCTTCGGCTCTCGATCGGGATGTGTCGTGTCACGCTATAATGGCTTGTTATGGAAGCCGCGGCGGCTTGAGCGCTTTAGTCGCTCGCCGCCGGAGTCAACCAGCAACGCGGGCTGGGTGCAAATAGCTTCTGTTCAAGACTTCAAGCCTTTTTGTTTCACCGGCTAAATCTAGCACCAAACTCGCAGAAGCTTGTTTCGATCTAAATTTAGCGATTCAGTCGATCGATCGACAGCAAAGTCGATCGCCAACTCAATCAAAAATTTCATGGTTTAAGCCGGACTGTGAGTATTTGAGTAATACAAATCTCAAATGCGTTTAGCAATCTCGATCGAGGCTGTCATAGTTCAGCCTGTCAGATTCACACCTGCAAAGTAAACCTAATTGTCCGTATTTGACTATTGGTTCACAGACTATTAAACAATAGATGTTTTTGACGGGGTTTTAGGGTTGGCAGGGGCGGAAATCGCAGTCGAATGGCAAGCTGAATTCAGTTGAGTGCTATCCGCCGATCGCACAAGCAGACGGCTGTAGGGACACGGCAGTGCCGTGTCCCGACCAGACCTCTGTACTACTTACTTTCGCTCAAAACCAGCCCTCAACCACCACGCAAGCGGAGTTATCAGTTGTTTGTGTTGAGTTGTGTGTTAAGAAATTGGTACGGTGTCACTGAATTTATTCGCGCTCGTTCAAAGGAAGAGTTGCAAGTTTTGAATTATGAGTATTGAGGAAAGCAATTCTCAACTCAAAACTCAATATTTCTAACTCGATAAAAGCCTCCTTATTTCTATCTCTCAGATTTATCTGTTGAGCATAACTCATAACTCTCGATCGGGCGGGTTTAACTACTTTATCTGTAACAGTGAACGGTTAACCGTTCACTGTTAACAGTCAACAGCGTCGCCCTGAGCTTCGCCGAGCCTGGTCAACAGTTAACAGTCTTTTCACCCTGCACCAACTCACAGCTAATAACTCTTCAAGCTACTACTAATTACAGTCAAAGTCAGAGGCACTATGAGTGTGCGTAAGTGTCTCTAACTTGCTGCCAGTTTTTTGAGGAAATTGAATGACAAAGCAGATAGTTATAGCAGAGCAGCATCGCATTGCTGCCGTATTTTCAGAAGATCAAATTCAAGAACTCGTGGTAGCCACAGGCAGCCACCAAGTCAGCGACATTTACTTGGGAATCGTCGAGAATGTACTCCCCGGGATAGATGCGGCATTCGTCAATATTGGCGACCCAGAACGCAACGGGTTCATGCACGTCACAGACCTTGGCCCCCTGCGGCTCAAACGATCGGCAGGAGCAATTACAGAACTCCTGACCCCGCAGCAAAAAGTTCTGGTTCAGGTGATGAAAGAACCGACGGGCAGCAAAGGCCCCCGACTGACAGGCAACATTACCCTGCCGGGCCGCTATTTGGTACTGATGCCCTACGGCAGGGGAGTCAATCTGTCCCGCAGGATCAAGTCGGAAGCCGAGCGCAACCGCCTCAGAGCCCTAGCTATTTTAGTGAAACCGGCCGGGATGGGGCTGCTGGTGCGTACCGAAGCGGAAGGGATGACCGAAGAAGCCATCATGGAAGATTTGGAAGTCCTCCAAAAACAGTGGGAAGCCGTTCAACTAGAAGGCGGTACCTCGCGAGCTCCAGCATTGCTCAACCGCGACGACGATTTTATCCAGCGGGTGCTGCGGGATATGTTCAGCGGTGACGTGAATCGGATTGTGGTGGACTCGCAAAATGGGATTAAGCGGGTGAAGCAGCAGTTGATGAGCTGGAACGGCGGCAAACTTCCTGCTGGAGTTTTGATCGACCACCACCGGGAGCGTGCCTCGATTTTAGAATTTTTCCGCGTTAACGCTGCCATTCGAGAAGCCCTCAGACCGAGGGTAGATTTGCCTTCGGGCGGTTATGTGATTATCGAGCCGACTGAGGCGCTGACTGTGATTGATGTCAACTCTGGCTCGTTTACTCGATCGGCCACAGCGCGGGAAACGGTACTCTGGACAAATTGCGAAGCAGCAACGGAAATTGCTAGACAACTGCGGTTACGCAATATTGCCGGGGTGATTATTGTTGACTTTATCGACATGGAATCCCGCCGCGATCAGTTGCAGGTGCTGGAACATTTCAATAAAGCTCTCAAAGCTGACAAATCTCGGCCGCAAATCGCTCAACTGTCGGAATTGGGGCTGGTAGAACTGACCCGCAAGCGCCAAGGTCAAAATATTTACGAGTTGTTCGGCCACACTTGCCCTACTTGCAGCGGGTTGGGCCATCTGGTGCAACTCCCCGGAGAAGACGACTTCGCTGGGGCGGTGCGGGAAGTAGCCGATCGCACCGTTGCTACCTCGAACCGCGTTTTGTTGAATTTGCCAGAAGGATTGGAACGCCGCAGCTTGACGCCTGCGGCCGCTGCAACTCCTGCACCGGTGCGGGAAGAACGCCCCCCCGAACCTGCTCGCGCTGCTTGGGAACCGTCTAGCGAAAGTTTGGATTTTGAGACGATCGGCAGCAACGTCTCGTCTTTGGACCTGCTCAACCATCCCAGCTATCAGGATTTAGGGAACGGAACCAGACGGCGCCGCCGCCGCCGGATTGGCGAAGAAGCTTTTGCTCTCCCGGTGGAGGAGGAACCGGTGCGGAGCAAGCTGCGGCTGCCGAATACTTCGATCGCCCCCGTCGCGGATACGCGCTCTGAGTATCAGGCGCCCCCCGGCATCCGGGCAGCTTCCGAGGGCTTCGGGCTGGTGAATATGGCGACTGTTTCCAGGCGCGAGGATTTCGATCGCGTCCGCCCAGCTAAGTCTGAGTTGCTGAAGCCGATGGTGGAGCCTCCCGAGGTGATTGCGGTGGAAATGACAGCGGAGGAGCAGGATGTTTATGCTCTGATGGGGGTTTCTCCTTTGGTGCTGACGGATCGTGGCCTTAAAAATCCTAAGAATGCGATCGTTTCGGTGACTCTCCCCGGAGCAGCCCCGAACAAGCCGCCTTTCGAGCAGCTCGAATTTGAATTTGAACCGGTGGCGCCAGCCGAGAATGTTGAGGAACGGGATTATTATTCTGAAATGTCGGTAGTTGAGCCTGCATTTTCTGAGGATGATGAGGCCCAAATTTACGGCGAGAGTTCGATCGACGAAACTGATGATTTCGATCGGATGGAGGAACCCAGCGATCTGATGGGCTTCTCTATCGAGCAGCACGAACCGATCGAGCAGCACGAACCGATCGAGCAGCACGAACCGATCGAGCAGTACGAACCGATCGAGCAGTACGAACCGATCGAGCAGTA
>JAUBOH010000205.1:0-3919 GCA_036700145.1 Microcoleus occultus BM001215366 | reverse complement strand
ACGAACCGATCGAGCAGTACGAACCGATCGAGCAGTACGAACCGATCGAGCAGTATGAACCGATCGAGCAGCACGAACCGATCGAGCAGTATGAACCCAGCGAACCCGAGGAGCCTGCTGTCAACCGCCGCCGCCGGCGCCGCTCGTCAGCCGTTTTGGATGAGTGATATGAAGTCGGAGGGGACAAGGAAGAAGGAAGAGGTTCGAGGGAAGAAGGAAGAAGTAGAAATTTTTACTCTCTTCCCATCTTTCCATCTCCCTCTCCCCCAATCTCCCCCTCCCCCAATCTCCCCTCTGGTAATTGTAGGTGTGGATGAAGTCGGAAGGGGAGCTTTGTTCGGGCCCGTGGTGGCTGCGGCCTGCATTTTGCCCGACGGAGTTCTCGATGAATTAGCAAGTTGCGGAGTCCGCGACAGCAAGCAGTTGAGTGCCGCAGCCCGGAGTCGGTTAGCCGTAAAAATCCGGGCTGTGGCTGTTGACTGTCAAATTGGTGCGGCAGGAGTGCGGGAGATCGATCGGCTCAATATTTTGCAGGCTTCTTTGCTGGCGATGAAGCGGGCAATTCTGAAGCTGAATGTGACTCCTGATTTGTGTTTGGTTGATGGGAATCAAAGGATTCCCAATTTGGCGATCGAGCAAGAGACGATGATCAAGGGTGATGCGCGATCGATTCAGATTGCCGCTGCTAGTATTGTCGCCAAAGTTTGGCGAGATGAATTAATCGTGCGTTTAGCTGTTAAGTATCCTGAATATGACTTGACAAACAATAAGGGATATGGTACAGCTAAACATAAATTAGCTTTGGAACGCTACGGTGTATCAGTCTTGCATCGGACATCCTTTAGTCCTTGTCGAAAATCTTAAAATAGCGGTATAAAACCTAATTAATTTCAGGGCGATTCTTTAAAATAAAATCTGAAAAACTAATAATTTCAGCTTAAAAAATTCAGCTTGTGCAGGCTGAACAATATGTATCGCCTGTTAGAAAAACCAGCTAAGTATCCTTAGCTGTCTTAAGTAAGTAGGCGCTAATAAAACAAAGTATGTTAAGTAATTTGACAATTATGCACGGGTACGTTCGTAGTGAGGGATGCGGCCCTTTTTTACAGGGCCCCATCCCTTACTACAAACCTTGAATTATTTACACCGACTTACTTAGTCTCTTTCCGAATTTATATTTTCAGCCTCCCGTAGCATCTATAGAATCTTAATTTAAATTATTCACCATGACTAATAATTTGTTAACAATTCCCGGCTATCGTATCATTGAGCAAATCTACAATGGCTCTAGAACCCACGTTTATCGAGGAGTTTCTGAGTCAAACCAAAAAGTAGTCATCAAACTGCTATTGAGCGAGTATCCCACTTTTAGCGAACTCGTACAGTTTCGGAATCAGTACACCATTACCAAAAATCTTGACCTTCCGGGAATTGTCAAACCCATTGCACTCTTAAACTACCACAATGCTTTTGCTCTGGTAATGCAGGATGTTGGTGGTGTTTCCCTTGCTGAGTATACCGCCAATGCAAAGCAATTGGACAATATTCAATCGAGTAATTCTGACATTTCCTCCCCCCAGACTTCGCCCCTACCGCTAGATGAATTTTTGCCGATCGCAATTCAGATCGTCCAAACCCTAGAAGGACTATATCACAACCGAATTATTCACAAAGATATCAAGCCCCAGAATATTATCATTAATCCCCAAACTAAAGAAGTAAAACTAATTGACTTTAGCATTTCCTCACTTCTACCCAGAGAAAACCAGGAAATCCAAAATCCAAACGTCTTAGAAGGAACCCTAGCTTATATGTCCCCAGAACAGACGGGACGAATGAATCGGGGTATCGACTACCGCACCGACTTTTACTCGCTGGGAGTCACATTTTACCAACTACTGACAGGGCAATTACCCTTTAACTCTACCGATCCAATGGAGTTAGTTCACTGTCATATTGCCAGGATGCAAATTCCTCCAATAAATCTGGTTCCAGCTATGGGATTGATGGTGAATAACATGATTATGAAATTGATGGCAAAAACTCCAGAGTTACGCTATCAAAGTGCTGCTGGACTGCGCTATGACTTGGAAAAGTGTTGGCAGCAATGGCAAGAAAATAGCAATATTAGCGAGTTTGCTTTGGGAAATCGGGATATTTGCGATCGCTTCGTGATTCCCGAAAAACTATACGGCAGAGAAACTGAAGTTAAAGCGCTATTAGAGGCATTCGATCGCATCAGCAACCCCACCCTTAGTAAGGGGGGGCAAGGGGGGGTCGAAATCATGCTGGTGGCGGGCTTTTCCGGCATTGGTAAAACCGCCGTGGTTAACGAAGTTCACAAACCGATTGTCCGCCAACGGGGTTACTTCATCAAAGGAAAATTTGACCAATTCAAGCGCGATATCCCCTTTTCTTCCTGGGTGCAAGCATTCCAGAATTTAATCCGACAATTACTTACCGAAAGTGCTGCTGAGGTGCAGAAATGGCGATTAAAAATATTAGAAGCATTAGGCGACAACAGTCAAGTCATTATTGATGTGATTCCCGAATTAGAACGACTAATTGGCAAGCAGCCAGAAGTGCCAGAACTAGAGGGAAATGCTGCTCAAAATCGCTTCAATCTCTTATTTCAAAAAATCATCAGAGTGTTCGCCACAAAAGAACATCCCTTAGTGATTTTCTTGGATGATTTGCAATGGGCAGACTCCGCTTCATTGAAGCTAATGCAATTGTTGATGAGCGAAACAGATACCCGCTATCTGTTGTTAATAGGAGCGTATCGGGACAATGAAGTTTTTCGGGCCCATCCACTGATGCTGACATTGGATGAGATTCGCTCATACTCGGCAACAGTCAACCAAATTACTTTAGCACCCTTAGACCAACCTTCCCTAAATCGCCTGATTGCTGATACCCTGATTTGTCCATTAGAAAGAGCAATTCCTCTGACAGAACTGGTTTTCACCAAAACTAAAGGGAATCCTTTTTTTGCTACTCAATTTATAAAATCTCTGCACGAAGATGGGTTAATATCCTTTGATTTTACCCCCCCTTACCAAAGGGTGGCAAGCCTCCAAACCCCCCCTTACCAAGGGGTGGCAAGGGGGGGGTGGCAATGCGATATTGCCCAAGTTAGGACGCTAGCTTTGACCGATGATGTGGTCGAGTTTATGGCGATTCAGTTGCAAAAATTGCCCACAAATACCCAGGAGGTTCTGAAATTTGCAGCTTGTATTGGCAACGAATTTGACTTAGCAACCTTGGCGATTGTTTATCAAAAATCTCAGAGTGAGACAGCGGCCGATTTGTGGAAAGCTTTGCAAGAAGGGTTAGTTATTCCGATCGCCGAAGTGTACAAATTTTTTCAAGACTCGGAGTCAGTTGAACTGGCACAAACGTCTGATTTATCGGTTCCCTACAGATTTTTGCACGATCGGGTACAGCAAGCGGCATATCTTCTGATTCCCGAATCCCAGAAACAGTTCACCCACCTCGAAATTGGACAACTGCTGTTGAGGAAGGGCGGGCACGGGGGCACCGCCCCTACGGAAGCAGAAAAAGAAGAAAAGATTTTTGATATTGTCAACCAATTGAATATTGGGGTGGAGTTAATTACCGATCAAATAGAACGAAAGGAACTCGCTCAGTTGAATTTAATTGCCGGACATAAAGCTAAAACTTCAACGGCTTATGAAGCTTCCCTAAAATATTTGAATGTGGGGAGGAAACTCCTGGCCAAAGATAGCTGGCAAACCAGTTATGAGTTAACGCTTGTTTTGTATGTGGAAGCCACTGAATCAGCCTACCTCAGCACTGACTTTGAACTGATGGAACAATTGGCTGCAATTGTGCTGCAACAGGCAAGAACTATTTTGGATAAAGTCAAAGTATATGAAGTTAAAATTTCCGCCTGCAT
>JAUBOH010000204.1:0-11617 GCA_036700145.1 Microcoleus occultus BM001215366 | reverse complement strand
CGACAATCACAAAATTGGTTTGTAGTGAGGACTTTAGTCCTCATAAATCGGAGGACTAAAGTCCCCACTACGAACATTATTTATTGTAATTGACCAGACATGATATTCTTCCTGCTTCCTTATTCTTGAATTTCCGGTGTTTTTGCGCCAATCAAATCAGCTCCTAAACCATTAGAAGCCAGCGGCAAATTACGCAAGTTTTTCTCTCGATCGCCCGCAATTTTCATAGCAGTTTCCCAAGTAAAAGTAAAAGAATGAAAAGAATCAGAATCAATCCTATCTTCATCCAAATCCACAATCACTTGCTTAAAAATATCAAATAACTCTTCTTGCAACCGATCTATTTCCTCAAAAGTTCCGGCTTGACGAATTTTTTGAATCAAATTTAGGATCGCCAAATTAAATGTATCAGCTTGATTTTTTTGTCCCTGCAAAAAGCGCGTTAGCGAAGCCCTCGAAGAGGATCGCCACTGCCAAAACCAAGATGCCAAAAGCGTTCCAATCGAAAAAGACAAACCGATAACATCAGAATTGGTAGCCAAAAAATCTGGTTTTTCGCGATCGTAATAAGCCTGAGCGCCCTCATGTATCGGCAAAGCTAAACCCCGCTCCCTCCCGGCTGACTAATCATTGCCGCCAGCGAATTAGCAGCCACCAAATTGCGCCGATACTCGAACAAAATCCGCGTAATTTCGCGCACGACTTCCGGCTCAACATCCTCCCGAACCAACAGAGTAGCCTGCACTCCCACGCTTGCCAAATCTGTATCGGGAACAGCGGGTTCTGCCTTGTAAGTACCCTTTGGAATCAGATCGGCTTCCAGATAAGGCAACTTAATTCTCATTGCTGCTCCTTGGTCGATAGGTACTAACTTTCCCCCGTATTTTGCAGCAAATCGGTAACTAACTGGCTCCCGGGAGGCATTACCCGAAAAACAGCATCAACCTCTCCGCTAGCAAACAATTTATTAGCCTCTATCCAAGGAACAGGAGTAGACTTAAAATCGCTGCGTTTTAAACCATAATGTTCGCTCATGAACCAAAAAGAATTGTAAGAACCGCTGCCTTTAGCCATCAGTGCAATATGTTTTCCGTTCAAATCAGCAACACTTTGAATCCCGGATTTTTCGGAAACAATTAAGTGAAAAACTTCCTTAAACAAAGCAGCAACTACTCTCGCCGAAGGCACGGCCGCCGTATCGTTCTGGACGATCGCCAACTGAACCTCTTTCGCCTGAAGCCTCTGCATATTTTCCTCAGCACCTTGCGTCTCAACAACCTGAATGCGGATACGTGGATTTTGTTGAACGACTACCTCAGCAATTGCCTGTCCAAAAGGATAATAATTCCCCGTTTTTGTTCCCGTCGCTAGAGTTAATTCATAGACTCGCTGCTTGTCCTGGTGAAGTTTCCAGCCGAAAGATCCAATCAGGACAACACTTAATATAGCAATGGGAAGCAGAAATTTATTTTGCATTGATGTTGAGACTCGATCAATAATGGCAAAATCAAAAGTATTCTAGTTAAAAACGAAAATTAGCCTCGGGAAATTGGACGCGCTGGATCGTCGAGGAAGCACTTCTCGATGCCCAATGCTACAAAAGCCCAATTCCCAATTACCCATTCCCAATCCCCCATGTTAATATCCCTCAGAATAGAAAACTTTGCCTTAATTGACAGCCTGGATCTAGAATTTGGCCCGAGTTTGAACGTATTTACAGGGGAAACCGGCGCAGGCAAATCGATTATCCTAGATGCGATCGATGCAGTTTTGGGCGGGAAAGTCGATCGGCGATCGATTCGCACCGGAGCAGCACGGGCAATATTGGAAGCTACCTTTGAATTGGACTCATCCTCGGCTCGGTGGCTGGGCGAGCAAGAAATCGAACCCATAGACGGAAATTTAGCCGTTTGCAGCCGGGAAATTAACGCATCTAGCGGTGCTTTGCGGAGTCGATCGCGCTTGAACGGAATTCTCGTCAACCGCCAGTTAATGGAGCAACTGCGCGATCGGCTCGTCGAAATTACCGCCCAAGGCCAAACCGTCCACCTCGGACAAGAAACCCTCCAGCGAGAATGGCTCGATTTGTACGGCGGCAAAAATTTGACAGAAGCGCGATCGACCATCGCCGCCGCGTGGCTGGGAACCAGCACAGCCAAAACAGCCCTCAAACGCAGGCGTCAGTCGGAACAGCAGCGACTGCAAAGACTCGATTTGTTAGAATATCAAGTCCGAGAACTCAGCGAAGCCCACATCGAAGACGGCGACGAACTAGAACAGTTAGAACAAGAATCAATCCGGCTAACCCACATCGTCGAATTGCAGCAGCAGAGTTACCGAGTTCACCAAGCCCTTTACCAAAACGACGGCGACACCGCATCAGCCGCCGATTTGTTGAGCAAAGCCGAAGTAATTTTAAGCGACATGGCCGTTTACGATCTACAGTTGCAGTCAATCCTGGAAATGGTCAGCGATGCTTTAGCTCAAGCCACAGAAGCCAGCAGGCAAATTAACAGTTACGGCGAACAATTAGAAGCAGATCCCGAAAGACTCGAAGAAGTAGAAGAGAGAATTCGCGAGCTCAAACAAATTTGCCGCAAATACGGGCCGCTCAAAGAGGCGATCGCCTACTACCAAAGCATCCAAAACGAACTAAACGAACTTTTAGAAGGAGGCGAGTCAATGGAAGCCTTAGAACTCGCATATCAGATTGCTTTAGACCAATTAAAAGACGCTTGCAGCCACCTCAGCACCCTGCGGCGCTCCGCAGCCCTCAAACTCGAAACCCACCTTGTGGGAGAACTTAAGCCGTTAGCAATGGAAAAAGTGCAGTTTCAAGTCGAAATATCGCCTTGTACCCCAACCGCCACCGGTGCCGACCAAATCGCCTTTTGTTTCAGCCCCAACCCCGGGGAACCGCTGCAACCATTAGGGGCGATCGCCTCCGGGGGAGAAATGAGCCGCTTTCTGCTGGCCATCAAAGCCTGTTTTTCCCAAATAGACGGCGCCGGCACCTTAATTTTTGACGAAATCGACAGCGGAGTCTCCGGGAGAGTCGCCAGCGCGATCGCCAAAAAACTCTACCAACTCTCCGACAAACACCAAGTTCTCTGCGTCACCCACCAGCCCCTGATCGCCGCGATGGCTGATTTTCACTTTCGCGTCAACAAACAGACGATCGAAGCAGAACCAAGTATCGGCGAACCCGCAGCCAACTCCGAACCGGGGGAACGCACAGTAGTCAGAGTTGCCGCCCTCAACAGCGAACAGCGGCGCGAAGAACTCGCCCAACTCGCCAGCGGCCGATCGGCAACAGAAGCCATCGCCTTCGCCGAATCCCTACTCGTGGAAGCCGCCGGATTGCGCCAAACTCTGTTCGCCGAACCCTGATCTGACCCTCGGCGCGATCGGGGGGTCAAAAGGCGGAGTTTTTTCTGAGCCGGAGGTTACACTAAAAATAGCAACCGCAAGTTTTACAAAAAAAGCTTTCATCCCGGGACTAAAGTGACGGGATGAAAGCCTACAGCAGCAAAATTGACAGAAATTCTAGTTAAAAACCACAATTGTGTAGAGAAGGGCACACATCACTAGCAACCGCTGGTGTCACAATTGCCCCTAGTACCGCAATGCTATCCCTCTTTCGGCAGTCCTTCCGGCGCGCATTCATGTTCTGGCGGGCGATCGGATCGAAGACCGGCCGAACCTACTTAAAACCAGGCACGCACAATGTCAAAATCAGTTAATAAACCATTTAAACAGGATTCGCGGTCTCAAGAAAAAAGTGCAGCAATGCCACAGCCGTCTTACCGTCCCACCCTCCGTTGACCAGCAATGCAACTGAATTTCCCAGGCCCTGTGGCCGGAGTTCTGTAAACTGGGAAATAGTTTCACACATACTCAAGTATTGTGCGACCTGTGACCCACTAATGAACTTGCCCGCTCTCCTAGCTTAAAGACTAACCCTTACACTTAAGCTTCTGTAAAGGTCTATGACATCTTCTGCATCTTCCACCAATTACTCTTCTCTCGACAACGTGATAGATGTCGCTGTTGTCGGCGGTGAAAATCATCATCAGGAATACTATTCTCCACCTCCCTCAACCAGCACTGCAATTATCCCGCGCCAAGGCAACCTCTCGGGTATTCTCGACCTCCTAAATAAGAAAAGTTTCACAGTAGTAGTTCACGAAGTAGAAGAAAAACTTAAGGTTGTCAACCAAACCTTGGGAATGCTCGACAATATCCTCGAGAGCGAGGGATTTGACGCCATCCTCAACGAGATGTTGCAGTCGATTACGCTCAAAACAGGGGAATTGCTCAATGCCGACCGCAGCACGATATTTTTATTAGACGATGATAAAAATGAACTCTGGGCGATCGTCGCTAAAGACGAAAATGGCAAAAACCTAGAAATCAGAGTTCCCGCCCATGTGGGCATTGCAGGAGAAGTAGCCACGGATAAAAAAGTGGTGAACATTCCTTATGATTTTTATAACGACCCCCGATCGGCTAACGCCAAAAAAACCGATGAAAAAACGGGCTACCGCACTTATACAATGCTGGCAATGCCCCTGATAAATGAAGAAACAAAAGAGTTAGTAGCAGTCGTTCAACTAATTAATAAACTAAGACCGAACCACGACAAATACCCTACTTTAGACCAACAAATCGACAGGGACGGATTTACTCAAGAAGACGAACAAGTTTTTACAGAATTTGCTCCCTCGATTCGCCTCATCCTAGAATCGTCCAAATCTTTCTACGCAGCAACTCAGAGACAGCGGGCCGCCACGGCGCTGATGAATGCCGTCAACGCTCTTTCTCAGAGCAGTCTAGACTTAGAAGATACCCTCAAAAGGGTGATGGATCAGGCCCAAGAACTCATGAACGCCGATCGCAGCACCCTGTGGCTGATCGACGAAGATAAAGACGAACTGTGGACGAAAATCCCGATCGCCGGCAACCTCAAAGAACTTCGCATACCCAGAACCGCAGGTTTTGCAGGCATCGTCGCCCAATCCAGCGAACCCCTGCTGATTCCCTTTGACGTGTACGAAGACCCCCGCGCCGCCATTTCCCGAGAAACCGACCAAAAAACCGGCTACCGCACTTGCAGTATGCTGTGTATGCCGGTGTTTAACTCCGACAAAAAATTGATTGGCGTCACTCAATTAGTCAACAAAAAAAAACAGGGAGAATTCCCGCCCTACAACCCCGCAGATTGGCCGCACGCCCCCGAACAGTGGAAAGCGAGTTTCAACCGCAACGACATGGAATTTATGAAGGCGTTTAACATCCAAGCAGGAGTCGCCCTGCAAAACGCCAAACTGTTTGCAGAAGTCAAACAGCAAGAACAAAGACAAAAAGATATGCTGCACGCCCTGACTAACGGCGTGATTTCTACCGATAAAAAAGGCAATATAGTAGCGACAAATCCCAGTGCCAAAAAATTGCTGGGTGTCAGCGATGCCGAACTAGCCGAAGGCCAATCTTTGCGCGAGTTAATTAAGTTAGAAAAAGGAGATTTTGCCAAGTGGTTCGATGCGTCTTTGTCTCCACAAGACGATAACGATCGCCAGCAGTATTACCCGGATCAAGTTTTGCTCTCGTGCGAAGCACAATCGCAGAGTATCAATCTCTCGATTAACTCAATGACGGACGCTACCGACTCCAGCAAGGTCAACGGCGCGTTAGTCGTCATGGAAGATATTAGCAGCGCCAAGCAAGTCAAAAACTTGATGTACCGTTACATGACCCCAGAAGTAGCCGAAGCGCTGTTAGCTTCAGGGGATACAGGATTGGGCGGCAAGCGCAAAAACGTTTCGGTGCTGTTCTCAGACATTCGCAGCTATACCACACTTACGGAAAAATTGCAAGCCGAAGAAGTGGTAGTCATGCTCAACAAATATTTTGAAGTGATGGTAGATGTCGTATTCGAGTACGGAGGCACTCTCGACAAATACATCGGCGACGCTCTGATGGCAGTTTTCGGCTCTCCAGCACCCCTAGAGAATCATGCTTGGTGCGCCATGCAAACAGCAGTGAAAATGCGCTCAAAACTGGCCCAGTTCAATCAAGAGCGCATGGCAAATGGCGAACTGCCGATCGGCATTGGGATGGGCATACATTCCGACGAAGTTGTCAGTGGCAACATCGGTTCGAGCAAACGCATGGAACTAACTTCGATCGGAGACGGCGTAAACCTCGCCTCTCGCTTAGAAGGCGCCAGCAAGCAGTACGGCACCGACTTGATAATTAGCGACAATACTTACAGAGATTATGCCGATCGGCTCTACGTGCGAGAACTAGACTTTATTACCGTCAAAGGCAAAAGCGAACCCGTAATCGTTTACGAACTCGTCGGCATCCGCGAGGGATACTCGCCAATTGGCAAGTCACTAACCGAAACAGAGCAACAAATTGTAGAACATTACAACAAGGCCCGCGAACATTACAAAACACCAGTGGGCCAAAGACTCTCAGAGAGCGAGGTGAAAAACATCTTAGAGAATGTCGCCGAAATGCCGGAACCAGAGATTAAGAAACTGTCATACAATGTCGAGCAACAGTTGGAACACGAACTAAAAAAGCTGTTATATCAACTGAAAAAGCTGTCAGAGTACGACCCGAAAAACCTCTCGGAAGCCGACAAACTCATCGTGCTGTTGCAGCCAGAAATCCAACTGCTGAAATTGGAAGGTCTCAAAAACCTCTCCGAAGACGAAGCCAAAATGCTGCTGCAAGCAAAAATCAAGCCCCTATCAGCAGACGAGGTTAAAAACTTGCAAGAGGGCGAAGTCAAAAAACTGTTGGAAGCAGACATCTTAGAAACTTCAAATCCCAAAATCAAGAGGCTGAAACCCGCAGAGATCAGGCAGCTATTGCAGGCGAAAATTAAAAGTCGGGCCTCGGAGAGAGTTGCAGAAATGTTAGATGAGGAATTTGAAAATCTCGGACTCGATCGCGTCAAAAAACTGCTGAGCGAGTTTAAGAAAGCCTTAGAACCAAAAGCCAAGCAAGCCTTTAGAGACGCCGAACGCGAATTTAACGCCGTTCTGGAAGTAGACCCCAAAAATAAGGCAGCTAAATTGCACGTCGATCGCTGTAAGTTATTTCAGCACCGACCTTCAGACGTACTAAACTGGGACGGCGTGTGGAATCTCACAGAAAAATAGCAGCGGCGCCGGGGATCGAACTTTTGGGCGATCGCGATCGGGGGTTCGCCTCCCCTTGAGTCAATTAACCGGAATATCCTGTTGGGGCAATTTTAAACAAGCTCCAACAGGTATCATTGTTAGATAACCCGACTTGAACCCGTTAACTCGCTTTCGCCCCCGGCCCGCGTTTCCCGCTACCTGCGGCAACAAACTAAGCACTTCTACCATCAGAAGAGCTTAAAAAATAGTTACGACTTGCGCCAGCATTACCCAGTTTCTGAGAAAAATCTTGCCCAAAGGCGACGAAACATCCGCTCAGAAACCGGGTTTTAGGAGTCGGGCGCGTAAGTCTTAATAACTTTGGCGGCTCCTAAAAGCAGCTTGCTTTCAGCAGAGAGTCAACGTTCTAGTCTTAGATATAGAAAACTACTAGCATCAGTTATGGATAATTGGAATTCGCAATCGGGAGATATTGAGTCGGTAGATCAGGTTTACCAACTATTACTAGAGATTGCTCGCAGCTCGCTCTCAGATCTCCCCAGAATCCCCGAAAACATCACTCTAAAGTCTCTTCCCCTGATCCAGAAATTACAAAGCATTCAGCAAAGACCCCAGGGGCACGGGTTTAAATCCGATTCCTTTTCGGTAAACGATCTCGAATGGGTGGCTCAAGTCCGCCAACTGCTCGAAGAACTGACCGGCGAGTCTTTGTCGGAACGGCCAAAATTGCCGGAAAACCTGGCGGGTCGAGCTTTGAGTCTGGCAGATAAGGCACAAAGCATCAAAGAAACCATAGAAGAAAATGCAGCCCGCAGCCCAACAGATGAAGATGACAGCTCTTTCCAGTCTCCTGACGCGCTGCTTCCCCTTTTGCACCAGAGTTTAAAGACGCAGCGCGCTAAAAGCTACAATCCCGACGCTCCCGAATGGCAGCAACTATTCACCCTGCTAGATGTAGTGCAGTCAATTTACCAGCAAATTCAAAGTTAAATTCCAGCTTCAATCAGGGGCGTCCTCCGCAGTGCGCGATCGCTGGTACTTAAATTCGGTTGTTTTTGACAGAAAAAGTTTTTTGCCGCAGCCAGAACATTTCAAACCAAAATTTTAGTCGCAGAGGAAAGCTAACGATCGCCTTAAGTAGGTAAGTGCCAAAAAATAATATCCGATCGCTAGGGGCGGGTTAAACCCAACAACCTGTATCTCAGACCAATAATCTCCTAAACCCGCCCCCAAAAAAACAATAATATGCGATCGGGGATTGTAGGGGCGGGTTTTACCAACAATAATCGCCTCAGATCGATCGTCTCGTAAACCCGCCCCCACGAACACGGGTTTATCGCTTAAACAAGTACAGACAATTGCAGTTTTGTCAACTAAGCTAGGTTTAATCGGTTCTAGGGCAGATGAACATGAGCGGACAAAAAATCGGGGATTTGTCAGGAGAAATATTAGCAAATCGTTACAAGTGCGATCGGCGGCTGGGCAAGCAAGCCGGACGACAAACCTTACTCGCCCGCGACTTAAAAACCCAACAGCAAGTAGTAGTCAAACTCCTCTCATTCAGCAGCGATTTCAACTGGGAAGACTTAAAACTGTTCCAGCGAGAAGTCGAAACCTTAAAATCCCTCTCCCATCCCGCAATTCCCCGATATCTAGACTCCTTTGAAATCGACACACCCAGCCGCAAAGGATTCGCCCTAGTTCAGACTTACATCGAAGCCAAATCCCTCCAAGAGTATCTCTCAGACGGGCGCAGCTTCAGCGAAAGCGAAGTCAAACAAATAGCCACAACATTATTAGACATCCTCGCCTACCTGCACCAGCGACAGCCTCCGGTGATTCACCGCGACATTAAACCGAGTAATATTTTGCTCAAAGGTCGATCGGGTAACAGCGTCGGCGAAGTCTACCTAGTCGATTTCGGTGCAGTTCAAACCCTAGCAACCCAACAGGGAAAAACAGTCACCGTTGTCGGAACCTACGGCTATATGCCGCCAGAACAATTTGGCGGGAGAGCAGTTCCCGCTTCCGACTTGTACGGCTTGGGAGCAACATTAATCGCCTTAATTACCAAGCAGCATCCAGCCGATTTGCCGCAGCAAGATTTGCAGATTGAGTTCGAGCAATTTACCCAATTAAGTCCCGGTTTTACCAATTGGCTGAAGTGGCTGACGCATCCTAGTTTAGACCGCCGTCCCGCCTCTGTCCAGATTGCAAAAGAAGTTCTCGAAAAACCGCAGCAAATAGATAAATATTCCCTGCCTTTGAGACAGGGGAAAACCGTTAACACTGCTAACTTGTTTTGGAATGCGATTTGGCGCAGCACTTTGACAGGAACTCTAGTTGTGGTATCTTTTCAAGCAGCTATTTTGATATTTATACTTATTTTGACTCCGATTGAGACTGATCCAGGCAATCTGACAACTATTCTAAGGATATTTTTTTTTAGCGGCTTGCTGACCGGGTTAGGGAACGGCATCATCGTAGGAATTGTGACACGCTTGTGGTTTTTTCCCCTAACCAATCCCAAACTTCATCGACAAGTTTTAAATGCAATTAGTATCCTACTCTATATTTCGACATACTTCGTCTTGGCGCAGATGCGAGGAAATTGGAGTAGCGGGCATACTATTTTATCGGCGCTTTTAATGTGTATAATTCCAGTATTGTTATTGCAGGCAAGTAACAAGTATTTTTCCCGGTGGTATCAACAAGAAAGTGAACTGTAATTTAAAATTTATATAAAGTAGGTTGGGTAGACCTTCAACTTCGCTCAGGAACCGCGATAGCGAAACCCAACACTTGATTTTAAATAAAAAAGCGAAACTCAACACTTGATTTTAAATGAAAAGTTTGGTTTCGTAACCTCAACCCAACCTACATATTTTGGCTTAACTCTAGTTAACATTAAGGTAAAAAAATGACGGCGAAAGTATTAGCAGAACGCTACGAAGTGCAGCGACAACTTGGCAAAAAAACAGGCCGCCAAACCTTGCTGGCTCTTGACTTGCAAACTCAAAAATTAGTTGTCATCAAACAGCTATTCCTCGGTAGCGATTTTGAATGGCAAGACCTCAAGCTATTTGAACGGGAAGCGGAAATTTTAAAAGAACTTTCTCACCCAGCAATTCCTCGCTACCTCGACTACCTGGAAATTGATGAACCTGACAGCAAAGGATTTGCCTTGGTACAGACTTATGTAAAAGGAAAAACTTTGGAAGAGCATTTAAAAGCCGGACGTACTTTTAGCGAAACCGAGGTAAAAGAATTAGCTAAATCGCTGTTAGCAATTTTGAGTTATTTGCATAAGCAAAATCCGCCTGTGATCCACCGCGACATTAAACCGAGCAATATTTTACTCCACAGCAGATCCGGTAACAGTGTCGGACAAGTTTATTTAGTTGATTTCGGTTCGGTACAGAACCAAGCTGCAAAATTTGGCGGCACAATTACAGTAGTGGGAACTTACGGGTATATGGCACCGGAACAATTTGGCGGGCGATCGGTTCCGGCTTCTGACTTGTACGGTTTAGGTGCAACTTTAATTTATTTGGTAACGGGTTTGCATCCCACGGAACTGTCGCAGCAGGATTTGAAAATTCAATTTGGCGATCGCGTAACTCAGCTCAATCCTAATTTAATCGATTGGCTGGAATGGATGACCGAACCTAGTTTATCCAAACGGTTATCTTCGGCTAAGGAAGCATGGCGCGCGCTCAAAAATCCCCGCCCGATCGACAAAATTCCTATGGCAGTACAGTGGCAAGGCAGCGATATTAAACTGACAAAAACTTCGGAGTTTATAGAAATTATAATTCCGCCAGAGGGAGTCAGTTTTGGTTTGATTGCCCTCTTTGCGAGTTGCATTCCTGCGTATTTGGTATTATTATTACCGTTTGTTCCTGGCGCGGAGGTATATCCGGTACTTAATCTAATATCAATAATTTGGTTAGTTATGGTACTACCAAGGTTTCTGTGTGCGCTATTTAGGGAATCGCGTCTGAGAATAGATCACCAGCAAATCTCCTATACCAGTCATCTGCTGGGGTTGAGATGGAATCATTCCAAGCCAGCCCCCAGACAGGACATTTGCCAGTTAGAAATTGAACAAATTCGATACAAGGTTTCTGAGATAATTATTGAAGCCGGCAACCAAAAATATCGACTAGGAAAGAACCAGGGACTAAGTAAATCAGAAATCGAGGGGTTAGCAGCAGAACTTAGCCAGTGGTTGGGATTGAAAATTAAAAGAACCTAGACATACTGTGTATTGATTAGATACGAGGGCTAAAAATATTTCCCGCCCAAACCAACCATTCCCCTCTCAAACCGTGGGATGGGCGTCCCGCCCGAAAGCGTGTATTCTCTCAGCCGACGTGATATCAATTCCGGTGACACCGGAATGATATAGAGGAGACGGCAGTGCCGTGTCCCTACCCAAAATAATATTGTAGGGACAC
>JAUBOH010000203.1:0-11735 GCA_036700145.1 Microcoleus occultus BM001215366 | reverse complement strand
ATCTCAATAATCCCCTCAATCGTCTGAATCGCATTTTCCAACAACCTCAAACCCGGACTCAGACTCTTGTTATCGGCTTCCACTTGCGATAGATACTTTTCTTTAGCAAAATCGCTGAAGTGTGTCATGAATTTGAAATCATTTTGGTTATTTCCCATCCTATCGCCTATGGTTTTCAGCCGCTTAGTATAATTTTCGAGGTTAGTTGATATCGTACTTTCTTGTTCTTCTAATTCACTAATATAGTTGGCATAAACAAATAAAATTTTTAAACAATCAACTAAATTATATTGCAATTTTTTGAGGTCAATTGTAGAGACATTAACCTGTTCAGGGAGCTGCTGAAAAATTTTTTGAATCGTTCGCGAAGCATCTTTGAGGTCAGATTTAAGCTGGCGGCTTTGAGTGTAAGCCCAAATTACCTTATTGCGGTAGGCAAATAATCGCATCAAATGCGTATAAAGTTTACCGACAGTCTTGCTAAGATCACGAATTGATTGACCACTATTGTAAGGAAACAAGCAAATCAAGACATGATAATTTTCGCTGACATTGCCGCTATCCCCTGGCGGCAGCCACAACTCATAAAAATTTGCTCCTAAAAATTGCCCTTTGGCTTTTAAGTCTCTTTCCCATTGAGAATTGGTGAAGAGATTTAATTGGGTATAGCAATTTTTAGCTGTTGCTAAAGCATCTTGGTCATCAGCCGTCAATTGTCCCCAAACCAGCCAACTTTGACCAATTGTCGCCGCTGGCTTGACACGGGAGATAATTTTTTCTTTCTGCCATCCTAAACGGTCGATTTCTTCGGGTGCGAATTTCTTGTCGTCTGGTTCTATTTTGCCAGACAAGTCAAATAGTGCGGCATAAGTATCGCCGATCTTGACAGGATAGCAATAACCATCAAGGGTAGACTCAAATACTACTATTTTTTCATTACCGAGTAACTTGATATAATCAGCGGTTTCAGTTTCCGCTTGTTTGAGTTGTTCAAACTGTGGGGCAGAGATTTTATCGCCATAAATTTTTTGCCAAAACTGTTGGTGGTTTTGGTCAATCTTGTCCTTAGTTTGCCCGATCCCCTGTGCTAAATCATAGACAAATAAACCCACTGTCGGGTAGATTAGCAAACTCTCATTACTCATGGGCTAAGCCGTCTGCAATTAACAATAATATCCTATGTTTAGTTGCTTGCACTGAGTCGCCAGCTTGCAATATTTCTTCTAGGAATACTTTAAACCCATGCGGCTTGACTTTTGCCTCAATTGTATTAATGATTTGGTTTAACTTTTGGCGATCGCTTATATTACCACTTCTGATGATGTTACCAAGTTCGGTATTAGTAGTATCGTCCTCCTCAGATTCATACTTCCAGGTATCTGATCTTTTGCTGCGTTCGCTGCCACCATTCATCAAACAATCATCGGCATATTGATAAGCAGCTAGCAAAGAGGGATGTAATTTTGCAAGTCTTTCGATATCCGCAATTGTGAAATTTTTACTTATTTTATTGAACTCTGATTGAACTGGTGCGGGTAGCTGTTCTGTTTGTTGAAGTAACGCAAGAATAAGAGCTATAATATCGTCGTGGTCTTCCATGTCTTTCATAATCTAGTTATGGTGAAAAGAACCCAGTAGTATGGATGCTGATAGAGTTGTTTTAACTTTATTATAGTCAAAGCAGGAATAAATTGCTTGCATCTTGTATGGCTTATCCCAATCCTTTGACCTGAAATGCTGCCCAGAAGTAATCATGGATAAAGATTTTTCGGCTGCTTCCTGATTGAAGCCGTTTGAGAGCATTTTGATAATATTTGAGGTCATTTTCCAACTTTTTTGCTGCGTCCTCATCTTCATTAGCCCTAGCACGAGTAATCCTGGTTTGATAGGTAGCAAGGCAATTATAAAAATCTCGCTCGATTTCTGGGCACTCTTGTTTAAGTTGTTGCCAGCTCAAGTTTTTCAGCCAAAGTTGTGCTGATCTGAGAGAGTCAGCTAAAGTTTCCAAGGTGTTATAATGTTGACGCCACACTAAGTGCAGCTTTAGCATTAGCAAAGCAGTTGCAAAATCATCAACACACCAAAGGGTGGTGACTAGGGATGACAAACCAGCATGAAATAATGCTCTTTCTAATCCTAATATCTCGCTGCCTGATTGTGTTAAATCTCCCAGGCCAGTTAGACAGGCAGATAGGATCATTACCTTAGCGGCTGGATTTTCCAAAGCACCATCAAGGATTTGAGTGGCAGAGATTTCTTTATTATAGAGGCAGAGATAGGTTTTATCTAAAGCGTCTCGCCCTGAATCAGACTTCCGATAGTTGCCGTGTCCACTGTAGTGGATAACTTCAGCTTGTTTGAACTGGTTCGCAAAATGCTCGTCAACATCCGCATCTTTGAGAACTGAGGCTGAGTCGTACAGTTGGGAAATCCGGTTGATTTCCACCCCAGACCAGAAAAGGTATTCTCGCGGGTTGGGATATTGCTCGACTCCAGCTACTAAAAACTTAGTCGGACTATCAGTATGTCGGAAGTCTTCTCGCTGTTTTAGTAAATACATGAGACTAAGACTAGGAGTAGTCCTGATGCGGAATCTCTCTATTAGCTGCTTGTCGTCTCTATCGTACAAAATAGACCAGGGAAAAAATTGCAAATCGCTGTTGGCAACAATTGTGAGGGAGTTACAGCGAATAGGAAGATGTTGTAGTAGAGGAATGATTAGGTTATTACTGAGTGGATCAAGGCTATTTGTCTTCAAATTCAAATTTCTTTTCTCCACCTCACCAGCTATTCCTTGACATAGTGGTTGTAGTTTTGCAACAGTTTCAGGGTCGTCAACAACATGATGATGCAATTGCAAAGAGCCGTTTTCGTTGTATAGGGTAAAGCAAACAATCTTATCCCAAGGCTTATTTTTAGCAAAGCTCAGTTTATGGATAACGTGGAAGCAGAGAATCGTTTCTGTTTCAGCGATTGTCTGACTGATCCATAAGACCTCAAAGGGAATAGAGTTTTCTTGCGATTCACTGGAAGTTCTCCAGGTGAGGGGTTTTAGTTCTACTAGAGTAGCGGATACTGGGTCGAGAGCTTCTAACTCAGCAACCAGAGAATCCCGATTCTTAAGGAGATGCTTTAACCTTTGCTTCTTGTCTCTGTAGAAGTTTCTTTCTAGTTGACGTTTTAGCGCAGTCGGTGAAAACTTGGCGACGAAAGGAGATTCGTAGATTCTGGATTGAGAAAAGTAAATGTTGAAATCAAGGTTTTGGATTTCACCAATCAATTGTGCAACTTGGTTAGACTCATTTATTGAACCTAAGCGAGACGTTTTTCTGGATACTAAATCTAGGATAGCCCGTGCTGTGGCTCGTTCAGTGTACTCAAACGCAACTGATAGATTTCCTGATTGAATTAAGGCATCAATAGCCCAGTCATAGTATTCTAAATAACTACTACCAAAGCCCAATCCTAGCTGATCGGTGCTAACGCTATGACGAATACCTTCATAAGTTTTGATGCCTGCAAGAAGTGTGCTCAAGCCGTTTTCTATAGAACCTGTATTCATCAAAATTTTACCCTGGCAGCATTGGAAAAAAGCTAACTCGATTTCCCGTCCATTTTTTTGAGCTGAATCAAGGCTATCTTGCAATTTCTGATTGCCAAACGAATTAACAGATTGCTCCTGGCTAGCTAATAAAAAAACTACAGGAATTAGCTTAATATTATCTTTGACAAATGAGTTGTCAACTTCAATTTTTATACCTAATATATCTAATGACTGCTTTTTAATTAAAGTTGCAGCAATTTCTGTTGCTTCAGGAATTAAACTAAAATTTTGAGTAGAGATAAACCTATAAATTTTACTTTGTGTTATAAAAATTGAGCGCAAGGTTTCTAATAAACGAATTAAATCTTTCTGATTATCTGTGATGAACATCAGCTCATAGTCGGGATTTTCTGATTTTTTCATAGAGCTAAGAAAAAACTTAAAAAAATCTTGTGGTTTTTTACCGAAAAACAATACATCTAGACCAATAGAATAATTCAGTATATCCGGCAAACCAATTAATAATTTAAATATTTTTTCCCAGCTTAAGCATTCATCTACAGCTTGGTCAGTCTGATCAGAATAAGCATTTATAGCAAAATCGGCCCTCATCCAATTGGCAATATAAGTGAGTTTTGACAGTTGGTTTTTCTGAACGAGGCTAGCTGAATAATTAATAACGGAATTCAAAAGTTCATACTGAGATGTTTCAATGTAAAAATAGCAGACTTCACTAAATATATTATCTATAAAAGTATTTACTACTTTACCAGATTCAGCTTGATTTTTTGCCGACTCCCACAGATTACTATAAATTATATCGGCTTGCTTTAAATCCCCTAAAAGAAGAAGCTTAGCAGCTATATCACTAACAACCTTAAATTTTATAGTTACACCAAAAGGATTCATTTTGGAATTAAGATAGTTTTCGGCAAATTTAACAGCAAATTTTCTAATGTTTGCAGATCTGGGTGTAGAATCACTTGCTAAAGCATAAGACAGTCCCACATCTATAATAGCTATTTTTAGGATATCTGAGAATATCAAAAACGGGGATAAAAACTCTATAAATTTGCTTAAATTATGACCAAAATACCAAATAGCATTAGAAATTTTCCTGTTAAAATTAAATTTTAAACTGACAAAAATAAAATTCGCTTTGATACTCGTCAAGATAGCCACACAAAAAAACATTACCCCATTAATTCCTATAAAAGCCATTATTAAAAATTGAAATGCCCATTGAAATAAAGCGTAAGGTATTGTCCACCAAGGTAATGTTTGAATAGCTAGTGAATAAGCTTCTGGAGTTTTGTTTAGGTATTCTAATAGTAAATTTGGGTTTAGTAAAATTATTACTGATGCTGGCGCTATCGCTAATGTTGTCATTAAAAATATGATAGAAAGCATAGCAGGAATAAAGCAAGCTATAACAAGCAAAAATAATCCTATTATATTCACTAATCTCGAAATCAAAAAGACAAAAGTAGCTAATGGACGATGATATTTGGGAGAATGAGATTGAACAATATAATATAAAATAAATAGTATCAAACATAATGGTAAAGTCAAAATAAAGAATGGAATGAATAAAAGCATGGCTGCAAGAGAAGCTAGAGTTGGATATAAAAACTGTTCAGGTTCCTTGATTATAGAAGAATAGAAGAGATAAATAACAGAATGAAATTCTGCTACACTTAAAGCAACAATAACGGCGAAAATAAAACTCAATATAGATAAATTTTGATCGAGCCGTAGAATTATTTTTGCGATCGTTGCTGGCCATAAGTAACCCATTCCTTTTAAGATTTTAATAACTGGTAAACATCCAATGCTTGTAATGAAAGTAGGAAGAGCATTGTGAATGATTTTAAATTGCGAATTTTCTGGCAAAGGTTGAATTTTCCATATAACAAGCGTTACACAATAAATAATCAGCCCTAAAACCCCTATTTCTATTGCCTGTCCAAACCATTTTTTTGAGTTCATATTTTGTTTTGCCAATGAATACTTGATATATGATTGGAAATCATAACATTTTCAGTACAATTTTGCAACTCTTAAAGCCCCAGTTTTGTACGATGTACACACCAGTTGAGGACTTGCACGGGAAGGGAGGTAATTGCGATTATTCGATCGCCCAATCCCAACCCAGAACAAAAAAATGCTATAATATCAACTTTAACTCCTAAACTTGTCCAGCAAACAAAGCACCAACTAAAATAATATGGTCGTTATTACCTCCCAAGAAATCGCCCTATTTCGCTCCGAATTAGCCGCCTATCCCGAAGCCCTAAAAGCCCTCGACGAAATCGAAGATTGCGAAGGCGATATCGAAGATGCAGCGATATCTCTAGCAATTCAAGCCGGACAAGAACCGAATATCTCCGAAAATTGGTTAGACGGATTGGCCAAAAGATGCCGCGTTGCTATCTGCAAATCGGAGATTAAAGAAGAGTTGACAAATGGACGCTTGAATGCAGCTTTCGGAGACTTAGTTGCTGCCAAAGTTTGCCCGGAAATTTTGATAACGGCGGTGATTATTTATGTGTTTAAGAGTGGGGTGAATGAGTTTTGCGAGCCTCTCGATTATAAACTGTAAAGCCATCGATGCAGGCAAAAAGTACGTGAAGCGAAGCTATCGGAAAGGGAATCGCCCCGATTTTCCAAAACATGATACAACGAACCGATCGCACTTTCTATCTATCCCTGCGCGCTGCTGTAGCCAGCCGGCACAAAATCCGGCGACAAAGCCAAAGATTTTCCCAGCAAACGTGCAAGTTGCACTAAAAAATTAGCAGTATCTTCGTCACCTTCCCGCGCCATTGAAGCCGATATCTGGATTAGCATCTGCACAAATCCCGCATCAATTAAATCGGAACAGGAACTCAAAACCTCTGGTTCTTGGCCGTTGGGACAGGTAAGCACTCGCTCGATCAAGTTCAAATAAGCCTCTTGGCGTTCTGCATTCATTTTCGGAGGATCGGTACAGTAAATAATTTATTATTACGTTTAAGTCTGTCCTGTCAATCAGGCGATCGAATATGCGATCCCCGTTTTTCCCCTACAAACTCCATTCAGTCGGGAATACACAGAAGCTTAAAGAAAATCTTAAGTTTCTCAATCCTAGTTTATTCGAGGTAAGGTGCTTGCAAGGCGCACCCTACCGTTCAAGAAAGTTAGAAATATAAAAAATGAAAATAGGCATATTTTTAGGCAATCTCGGCAATCCCGCCATCTACTATCCCAAATTAGCCAAGATTACGGGCGGAGTCGCGGCGAGTATTTTTCTTTGCCAATTATTGCAATGGCAATCTCAACTTGGGAATTCCGAGAATTGGGTGCAAACTACCACCGCAGAAATTGAAAAAGCTACGGGTTTAAATCGCGAAGAACAAGAACTCGCGATCCGGTTGCTTAAAGTGCGATCGCTCCTCAAAGCAAAATCAACCAATCCCAACAGCGACACCCTAGAACTCTGGGCGGACATTGACATTTTCGAGGAAAAAATTAATAAACTTTTAACTCATAATCCGGCTGATATTATAACACAAACAATCCCCGCAAACAACCATCACCATGTAGAAATATTCCCCGAAAGTCCCCCCCCAAATCATGCACTTAAAACCGACAAATTCTTCGGTCAACCGCGCCAGCAAATAGCCGTTGCTGTCACCCCAAATTACCAATTTAGCGGCCCTTGGAACTCCCAAGAACAACTGCACAATTTTCAACGAGCTTTAGAAGCCTACGCTCAAGAACGCAGCTTAGGTTTTGGCAATCCTTCGGGATGGGCATTCAAAATTATTGACAGCATCACCAAAGGCTTAGCTTCGACTTTTTGGGATGAATTTATCGCCGGCATTCCTTTAGGAGAAAGTCAGAAAGTCAAGCGAGATTGGGAAATAGCCCCAGAAGTGCCTTATCCCGCCTTTGAAGAGGAGCGAATTCAGTATTACGTCCACAAAGGCGAACCGCTGGAAGCAGCAGTTTCTAAGGCTCGTGCTGACTTGAGAAATCCCGTGTTGGGGAAAGATTTGTGGGAGGGATTTTTGCGAAAGTGCGATCGCCTCGCGGATGATGCACTCCAAGCAAAACAGCAGGGCGTTGACACCCCATATCTGCCGTCTTCCTTCAACGAAAAACCGCAAATCACCAAGGATAGCGTGATGCGGAAATTAGGGGCGATCGCGCCGCAATTTGCTCTCAATCAATCCACATCTGAACCAATTCCTGAACCGCCAAAACTTACAGAAACAGCATCACCAAATCCCGCTCCCAGTATTGAATCTTTGCAAAAAGCTTACAATAGTGCGATCGGTCGAAGTATAATTGAAAAACAAATCGCTGCGAATCCAGACTGGGGCTACGAAATAGTAGACAGTCAAATAGTCGAATCTATCCCTTTTTAAGAAGTCAATATGAAACGAATTAGCGAAATTAATCCGCTGGGGGAAGAGCGACCAAATCCTTCTGAGGAAACTCGGGAACAACTGCGGCGGGAAAGATTGCAGCGGGAGAAAGATGAGGGATATCAAAAGTTAGTTGAACTCTGCAATTTAGGCGAATATTATATGGCTGAGCATTTGGCCAATCGAAAATCTCATTGGGGTTATGAAATAGTTGACGGGATTGTGATGGAGAGGATAGATTAGGTTCGTAGTGAGGACTTTAGTCCTTAAGGCCAAGATTGAAAGGACTAAAGTCCTTACTACAAACCTAAATCTTAATTGAGGTTATGTTAAAATCATAGTCAAAACTTAAATAACTCTTAAAATATGACTACAAGTATTAATACGAAAAACCTAACATTAGCAGAAGTACACCGTCTGTTCGGCTTTCAAAAGCAGTACAATAACTCATTTACCTCTCTGCTATCCCTTGAAGATATCACAGAACACGAACAGCAGGAACTTATACAAATTAGGGATGACTTCGATGACTACATTTCCACGGATAGAGTTTCTGAAGGACTTGTAAAAGCTCTGACTACCTTTCCCCTAATGCGATTGGCTGGCTTCTACCGCCGCCCGATTAAAATTAGTTTAGAACAAGACATCGCTGAAATTAGCATTGAAGATGAAGATACAATCGTTAAAGGACGGTTTGATATCTTGGCTGTCAACAGGATAAAACCTATCAGAAGCGATACATATTTTTGGGTTTTGGTGATTGAAAGTAAAAATTCTGGAATCAACGCATTGATGGGTTTATCCCAATTGCTAACCTATGCTTATCAAAATTTAAAATATCAAGACACAATCTGGGGTTTGACAACAAATGGAATGCACTATCAGTTCGTCAATATTCAGGGTGGCCACAACCCAACCTATCAGCTATTGCCTTTGCTAAACTTGATGGAACCGGAATCTTCAATTTTATTGCTGCAAGTTTTAAAAGCTATTTGCAAACTATAGCGGAAAGAGGAAGAAGGACTAAAGTCCTTACTACGAACCATAAAAAAGAGGCGGGGAATGTTCCCCGTCTCAAGTCGGCAATGACTGTTAATCTAAAAGTTAGATTAGTCAGCCAATACTTTTTAGTAGCCTCTGGTGTTAGGCTTGTGGACGATGAAGCTGAGCACTTGGCACTGCTTCACGTTGTCAAAACCCATGACGCGGATGTAGCACGTTGGGTTTTCTTGGCGGCAAGCTTGAATTTCAGCCATGATTTCTTGGACGCTGCGAGCACCAAATAAAGGCAACTTCCAAAGAGTCCAGTAGCGCATTTCAGCGGCTGAGGTTTCGTTGAATTCAACGCCGGGAATGTAGCCTTGATCCAAGATGTATTGCAGTTGCTTGGCAATTTGCGCGTCTGTCAGCGGGGGCAAATAGGACAGAGTTTCGTAACGACGCTCTTTCGGTAAAGTTCTCATTTTTTGTATCTCTAAGGTGTGTGTTCGATCGCACTTGTCGATCGATTAACTCGACAAATTATCCAGATTCGGTTCAGAATCTATTGAGGATGTTTCAGGATTGCTGCTAGCCACAGACCAATTAAGCTGCGTAATTCGCTCCAAATGCTGGCGTCTGTGTTCCATGTTCGACTGTTGAATGCCAGTAGAAACCATTTCTGGCAAAAACTCTGTCACATCGTGAGCCAGATATTCTCGCACAGTCATGATCCGAAATCCTAAATCTTGATTTTCCCTCAGCAACTCTTGAATGTAAGCTTCTCCATCTTGGATTTTGCCCTTGGTGGAAAAGTCGTTCAACCAGATTGCCTGAGCGGGATTGGTTTCGCTCAACTGAGCGACCACAATCCGCACGGATTGATAGGTTAGGTAACTTGCCAGCACCTTAGCGGTGTCTTTCGCAACTTGTTTGAGATCCATTTTTGACCCCAGCCCTTAAGAGTTTTAGATTGTTGATTTTAGATTTTGGATGCAAACTTACTTGTAAATCTTCTTCAAAGATAAAGACTTCCCAGCAAGTTTGCTACCTAAAACCTAAAATCTCCAACCCAAAATCATCAAACGGTATCCATTGCCTCGAATTCAAACTTGATTTCTTTCCAAAGTTCGCAAGCAACAGCCAATTCAGGGCTCCATTTGCAAGCTTCGCGAATGATGTCTCCGCCTTCGCGCATCAAGTTGCGGCCTTCGTTGCGAGCTTGGACGCAAGCTTCCAAAGCAACGCGGTTAGCAGTTGCACCAGGTGCATTACCCCAAGGGTGGCCCAAGGTGCCGCCGCCGAACTGCAAGCAGGAGTCGTCGCCGAAGATTTCAACCAAGGCTGGCATATGCCAGATGTGGATACCGCCAGAAGCAACCGGCATGACACCAGGCATGGAGGCCCAATCTTGGGTGAAGTAAATACCGCGGCTGCGGTCTTCTTCGATGTGGTCTTCGCGCATCAAGTCTACGAAGCCCATCGTGATGCCTTTTTCGCCTTCGAGTTTGCCCACAACTGTACCGGAGTGCAGGTGGTCGCCGCCGGACATCCGCAAGCACTTGGCGAGCACGCGGAAGTGGATACCGTGGTTTTTTTGACGATCGATCACGGCGTGCATGGCGCGGTGAATGTGCAACAAAATACCGTTTTTGCGGCACCATTTGGCCAAGCTGGTGTTTGCAGTGAAACCACCGGTCAGGTAGTCGTGCATGATGATCGGGGTTTTGATTTCTTTGGCGAATTCAGCCCGTTCCATCATTTCTTCAAAGGTAGGGGCGGTTACGTTTAAGTAGTGACCCTTGACTTCGCCAGTTTCTGCTTGAGCTTTTTCAATAGCTTCTTGAACGAACAAGAAACGATCGCGCCAGCGCATGAACGGTTGCGAGTTGATGTTTTCGTCGTCTTTGGTGAAGTCCAAACCGCCGCGCAGGACTTCGTAAACAGCACGGCCGTAGTTCTTAGCAGACAGACCCAATTTGGGTTTAATTGTACAGCCCAGCAAAGGACGGCCGTACTTGTTCAATTTGTCCCGCTCAACGGTAATACCGTGAGGAGGGCCTTGGAAGGTTTTCAGGTAAGCAATGGGAACCCGCAAGTCTTCTAACCGCAGAGCGCGCAGGGCTTTGAAACCGAAAACGTTACCGACCAAAGAGGTCAGCAAGTTGGTGACGGAACCTTCTTCAAACAAATCCAAAGGATAGGCAATGAAGCAGATGTACTGGTTGTCTTCACCGGGAACTGGCTCGATGTCGTAGCAGCGACCTTTGTAGCGATCGAGGTCGGTCAGGAGGTCAGTCCACACTGTTGTCCAGGTACCGGTGGAAGATTCAGCAGCTACAGCAGCGCCGGCTTCTTCTGGTGGTACTCCAGGCTGAGGAGTCACGCGGAAAGCCGCCAAAATATCTGTATCTTTGGGGGTGTAGTCCGGCGTGTAATACGTTAGTTTATAGTCTTGAACTCCGGCTTTATACCCAGCCTTTGATTGAGTTTGGGTTTGCGCGTAAGCCATATCTCGCTTCCTAGTATTCGCTTAATTTTTTGGGCCTGATGGCCGGCTCTTAAAAATATACCAATAAACGGACACTCTCAAATTTTAATATTCTTTTAATCATCATAAGTATTGTTTATTTTACTTTACATTAAGACAATATTTGTAACATATCTTATAAAACAAAAGGTATGAAGGATGCGGGGTTCATCAGTTGACAGTTGACCCTTCGACTACGCTCTTCGGGCAGGCAGTTGACAGTTGACAGCTACCCATAGCCGTTGATAGAAGAGGATTGGAGCAATGAATC
>JAUBOH010000202.1:0-11745 GCA_036700145.1 Microcoleus occultus BM001215366 | reverse complement strand
AGTGAGGACTTTAGTCCTCTGAATATGCGGACTTAAGTCCGCACTACAAACACTCTTTATTACAGGTAATTGACCGGACATGATATGACAGGGGAAGGGCGATCGACCTATGATGATTTTCGTTAACCGAAGTGAGGGCAAAACTTGCGCGTGTTACTGAAACAAACTCGCTCAGTATTAAAGAAAACTGCCGTTATCCCATTCGACTTTCAACAAATAGAATGCCGGCAACGGGACTGAAACTCGCACCAAAAATATGGGCGATCCCAGAAGAGAAAGCTTTCAACAAATAGAATCCCGGCAACGGGAATGAAACGGCTATTACGATCCAAATAAGGATCAAAAACCAACGGCAATTGAAAAAATATTTTTCTATTATTTTTACCAAATACACCTCGGGGCGCTGGCGGCGCCACGAACAATTATCTAAATAAAACTGAGGATTCGATTTACCTCCGGGGCTGGTTTTTGAGATTGTTTGTTTGAGTCGTTGATGGTTGGTGGAACCCGCTCCTACAAGAGCGCAAATAATACAATAATGAATCAAGCGGATGTGAGATCACTGCTTCTTTTTTCTTTCCTCCTTCTTCCGCAACGCTTCTAAAATTGAACTGCCAACATAATTGCTAAAAACGACTTCTCCAGCTTGATTGTAATGGCAGCAGCTATCTACATAAACAACATCCTTAATCTTGTCGAACACCTTAACCCCATTCAAAATATCGATATTATTTTTTTGTAAATTAGGAAATTTACTCAACAGAGCCGGATATCCAATTTCAACAGATTTAGCATAAGGAGTTTCCTTATTAAAAGCAATCCGCTTCTCAGCATCGCTAAACACCCTTTTCGTCTGATAATATTGATTGGGCTGGAGGACGTGAAAATACGGCACATTGCTAGTAGACAATACTTTATTCATAAAAATAGAACTTTTTGCCCAATTCCATGCCATTTGTTCAAAAGCTGCTGAATCCTCTAAAACAGACTTATTTTTATTAATATAAATCACGCTTCCCTCCTCATCTTGCTCATTTTTGCTACGTTCTTTTTCAAACGCAATCACATCTCTCCGATAATTGTTGACCAAATTTTGAACGTAAACAGAAGTCAAAGCATCGCACGCAGCTAAATAGCAGTGTTGCCAACTTTCCAAACCCTCATTAATCCTAGCTTTATTTTCTTTAATTCTGAGAGTTGCTTGCATAGCCTTGGTAGAAAGGCTATTATTCGCCAAGCTAGTCAGCGGCGAAATGTGCTGAATGCTTGGCATCGCCAGATTAATCTGATTTTTATTATTTAAATTAGAAAGTGCTACTTCATTAAAGCCATCTATATTGATGACCATATCCAGTTCTTGACCTAAAGCCAAAAAATAGTTTAAGATTAATAATTGCTGCGGCTGTTTGTAGCCTCCGGTAGCAAAAGACAAAATTACAAATTCTTTATCTTGTAAACCAGGCAACTGTTTGAGGTATTGAGGTAAAATTTTGTTTTGAATTTGAAAAATTGAATAATCGGAAGCCACGGAACCGCCAAAAATTCCGATAATAAATTGATTTTTCTTGATTTTTTTAAACGGGTAATCGTAGGGAGAAATAAATCCATAGTTGTTAATCTTAAAACCAGGCCGAAAATCAGCGCTGGGTTTTTGAACAAACCCAAAAAAAGGATGAAACCTTTCGACAATAGACGGATTCAGCCGCACTCCTTCTAAATTAATTCCTAGAGCCGACTTATCTTGCGCCTTTTGTCTAGTATAGAAAAATTGCTTGTGCTTGACAAAATACCATCCCAAGGAACCGAGTTCCAGGAAAACAAGTAAAAGTGCTAAGTTAATCAAAGCAATTTTTAGGAATTCTTGGGCTTTGTTAATCAACTTAAAATCTTTCATAATTATTTATTTCGACTGCCTTACTACTTTAATAATGGAACTGGAAACATAGTTTGCCAATACTTCCTCTCCCACTGAATTATAGTGACAGCAGGCATCTTTGTAAACCGTCTCTTTTGTATTGTCCAAAATATTCACGGCGCTAAAAACATTAACCCGAGCCTTTTGCAAATCATCGACTTTGGACAACAGCACCGGATAACCTTTTTTCACCCCTTCAATGTAAGGACTCTCTTTGTTAATGGCGATTTCCTTTTCCTTGGCGGTAAACGCTCGTTTAGTTGGATAATATTGGTTGGGCTGGATAAAGTGAAAATACTTAATCTTTCTACTCGATAAGATTTGATTCATCCCGATCGACGATTCGTACCACATCGATGCCATTTTTTCAAAAGCAGCGCGATCGGGCAAAACAGAGTCAGCTTTGGGGATGTACACTATACTGCTATTTGCTGTGTCTGCATTGGAGTTTTTGACTTGGGCGTCGTATTTGACAACGGCTTGCTGGTAATTGTTGACTAATTGTTTCACTCTCAGCGAGGTAACAGCGTGACACAAAGCAAATTGACAAGTTTGCAATTTGTCAATACCTGCTTTCAACTGTTTTTTGTTGTCGTTAATTTGCACGATCGCACTCATGACTTCCGGCGACACATTGCTCGCTAAATTTGTTAACGGCTGTATGTGCTGAACGCTGGGCATTCCTATTTCTACTCGGGCTTTGTTGTTTAAATTTGACAGTGCTACTTCGTTAAAACCGTCAATATTGATGACGAGATCCAACTCTTGACCCAAAGCCAGAAAGTAATTTAAAATTAGCAATTGTTGGGGCTGTTTGTAGCCGCCGTTACCAAAATTCAAAATTACAATTTCGCGATCGGCAAATTCTGGATAACTCTGCAATTTTTTAGACAATCTTTGATTTATATATTCATATAATGCAAAGTTGTTGGCAACAGAACCGCCAAAAACTCCGATGATAAATTGTTTTTTATTGGTTTTAATAAACGGATATTCGTAGAGGGAAAAAAAGCCATGTTTGTTGACTTTTAATTTTAATTTTTCATTGGTAAAAGCACCTTGTTTGAGCACGTAGCCAAAAAACGGGTGCAGTCTTTCTACGATTGATCCATCTAGTCTAATTCCGAGCCGTTCAATATCTTCTACTACTTTTTCTTTGGCTTTTGTTCTGGTATAAAAAAACTGCTTTTGGTTGATAAAATAAAAAGCGAGGGACAAAGCTTCCAGACAAATAAAGGCAATCGCCAAATTAACAGCGATTAATATTAATATGTTTTTGCTTTTTTGGAGCGCTGTTGAATCTTTCATGAAATTTGACTGATTACGGTTATTTTTTGGGGACTTGAGACTGCTTCAAATTTTCGCACAAATTTCGGTTAATCATGATACTCGCTAGCCGGTGTCCGAGTTCATTCCAGTGACCCCCACAGGGTACAGAATTCTCAAAACCGTGGGCGCAGACTTGATATTTTTCGGTGTAACCTTGGAACTGTTCGGCTAAATTTAGTACCCGAAAACCTTCGCGCGCGCCCAATTTTTCCAGCCGCCTATCGGGATAAAATAAATCCTGAATCTTGTACTCCTGCATAAACTTTTTCCGCTTAGCCGGATCGCGATCGACTTGGATCGGAGCGCCGATCGTCACAACCAAGAAATCAGCCTTTTTCTGCACGACTTCATTCCGCATCGTCACAATCAAACCCTCTGTCACCCTCCAGGCTTCTCGCCAAGCTGCATTATCAGGCGGATTGAAGTTTTTGGTACTCAAATGGGTAAAATCCCCAGATAACTGCCGCTTTTTCATATCCAAATCTACTTTTTTAATCACCTGCAAGATGCGCGAATTGTTGACAATAAAACTGGGCATCCTGTCTACAAATGAGACTGCATTTTCGTTGCGATCGATCGGCGCCAGATTGCGAAAAGACATATCTGGTAGTAATTTGCCACTAGCATCATAAGCAAAAAATGGTCGGTAGCGATCGTATTCGAGTTTCGGGGAATTGTTGATTACATCATTGCCAATAAAAAAGGCAAGAACTACAATATCAGGATTGTAGTCCCATACTTTTTTTCGCAGCATAATTAACTCTTGAGCAGTACCGTAACCCTGCACCCCGAAATTGATCGCCTCAACCTTTTTGCGTCCCTTAACGGCCTCGCAGTTGCCTAACTTTCGTTCCAATTTTGACCAAAAAGTTTGTTCGACAGGTACGTGAATTGCTTCGGTGAAAGAATCTCCTAAAACCGCCACGCGCAGAGTATTTGCAGGTTTTGCTTTTGTGTGTTCGCGATCGCGCAAACCCTCGCTATTCACCCGCACAAAACTCTCGCCTTCCCCCTTCCACTCACCCGACGCACCGGGTTTGAGTTTCCAACCCAAATTCGGATCGGAAGTGTGGAAACGAGTCGGCGCTGAGTCTACAAAATCTCCTATTTTTGGATAACCATCAATTCCAGCAACTCGCAAGCCAACTTCACCAATTATCACCCCCATCAATAAACCGCCGAGTGTCAAACCTAAATTGACACCCAAATTCTTCAACTTGCTCATTCTGTCAAAACAAAGTGTAAATAAACGGAGCAATCACAGAGCCCTGACTCAATACAATCAAAGCTCCTAAAAAGACTAAAGTCACAATTAACGGTAGCAGCCAATACTTTTGGCGTTCTTTCATAAACGCCCACAAATCTTTGAGAAAATCTAAAGTTGCTTCAAACACTTAAAAAGGACGCTCCATACTAATTTTTGTTCTTTCTTTGCTTGGGACGCGATAGGTATCCATTTTTGGATTCAATTTGCGGCGCATTGCATCTTCGCCGAAAATCTTTTTGAGCGCTCCCATCGGCCAAATGATCAGGTAAAAAACTATCCCGAGAACGATCGGCGTTTCGATTTTGTTGAGGGTAAGTCCAAACCACATCCACGCGTGGTAAACGGGATTGAGCGATTTCGGCGCAACTAACGCTAGCACAATTAGCACAGCGCCGATCGCCCAGGGCCACCAAGGTATAGAACCGCGCCGCAGTAAAGGTACTGCCAAACCGAACAGTAGCGCAATTAAGCCGCCGATCAGCAGCCCGAAATCGCGCAAGCCTTTTTTATCGAGTTTTTTAATTTCGTCGCTCATTTGACAGTTGACAGTTGACAGTTGACAGTTGACAGTTGGTTAAGGAACTTTTCTCGATCGTTCCGAGATTCCGACAGGGGTTAAAAACCCCTGTCTCATAGCTCAAGTCCTCTCAAAGAGGACTAAAATAAATCGTAATTTATATTGTAATTACCAGTCGGTTTTAACCGACTTGAGCTATGAGGCAGGGATTTAAATCCCTGCCGGATTGGCGGGCTACAAGTTTAATCGAGTTCAAATTCATTTTTCCAAGCATCGTCTTGTTTCCAAGGAATTTGTTCGGACTTGGAAAGCAAGAAATTCTCCAAAACCAGATAGTCCATTTCGGTTCGCATAAAGCAGCGGTAAGCATCCTCGGGAGTACAAACAATGGGTTCGCCTCGGACGTTGAAAGAAGTATTTACCAAAATCGAACATCCCGATCGCTCTTCAAAATGGCTGATTAAGTCATAGTACCGAGGATTGGTTTCTTTGTGAACAGTTTGGATGCGAGCCGAGTAATCGACGTGGGTGACAGCCGGAATCTCCGATCGCGGAATGTTGAGTTTTTCAATCCCAAACAACTGCTCTTGTTCCGCAGTCATCGGAATTCGCAGACTGGCTTTGACAGGTGCTACCAATAGCATATAAGGGCTAGAATGGTCAATCTCGAAATAATCTGCAACTCGTTCGGCTAAGATTGACGGTGCAAAAGGTCGAAATGATTCCCGATATTTAATTTTCAGGTTCATCACCGACTGCATTTTAGCATTGCGCGGATCGCCAATAATCGATCGACCTCCGAGAGCCCGCGGCCCAAATTCCATCCGCCCTTGGAACCATCCCACCACATTTCCCTGTTCCAAAATTTCAGCCAACTGCGGCATTAACTCAGCATCATCCAATCGGTGATAGCTAGCTTTGACAGCATCCAAATATTCCAGAATTTCTGTGTCAGCAAACCTTGGCCCCAAATACGAACCCCGCATTTTGTCGTGACAAGTTAAATGAGCAGTAGACTTAGTAACAGTGGCAACTGGTTGGTTCGTAGTAAGGACTTCAGTCCTCTCCTCCTTGATCTCGTTTGCTACGAATCCCCCGCCCGCCACAACATCGCGCGATTCCTCGCAATACTGATACCAAATCGCCAAAGCCGCGCCCAAAGCACCGCCAGCATCTCCCGCCGCTGGCTGAATCCAAATATCTTTAAAAATACCTTCCCGCAAAATCCGGCCGTTAGCAACACAGTTGAGAGCAACGCCGCCCGCGAGACAAAGATAATCGACATTCAATTCTTTTTTAACGGTTCTGCAAAGCCGCAAAACAACTTCTTCGGTAACAACTTGAATGGAAGCGGCAATGTCCATTTCCCGCTGAGTCAATTTGCCTTCGCCTTGGCGCGGCGGCCCTTCAAACAGTTGGTCAAACTTCTTGTTTGTCATGGTTAAGCCAACAGTATAGTTGAAATAATCCATGTTCAAACGGAAAGTTCCGTCATCTTTGAGGTCGATTAAATAGTTGAGAATTTTGTCTACATACTTGGGTTCGCCGTAAGGAGCTAAACCCATGAGTTTGTATTCACCAGAGTTGACTTTGAAGCCGGTGTAATAGGTGAAAGCTGAATAAAGCAAACCCAAGGAGTGGGGAAAATCGATTTCCCACTGAGGTGTTAGTTGGTTGCCGTCTCCCAGCCAGACGGAGGTTGTGGCCCACTCGCCCACGCCGTCGAGACACAAAACGGCTGCTTTTTGAAACGGGCTGGGAAAAAAGGCTGAGGCTGCGTGGGATTGGTGGTGTTCGGTAAATAACAGAGATGGTTTGAGTTTTGAGGTTTTGCAGTTTGCCATTTCTGCGAGCTCTCTTTTGAGCATGGTTTTGAGGTACAGCTTTTCTTTTAGCCAGATTGGCATGGCGGTTAGGAAAGAGCGAAAACCTTGGGGTGCGTAGGCTAAATAGGTTTCGAGAAGGCGCTCGAATTTGACTAAGGGTTTGTCGTAAAAGACTATGCGATCGAGTTGCTGTAGGTCAATTTTCGCTTCTTTTAGGCAATAGGCGATCGCATTCTTGGGAAATCTGGCGTCGTGCTTTTTGCGGGAAAATCTTTCTTCCTGCGCTGCGGCTATAATTTCTCCGTCGCGAATTAAGGCTGCGGCGCTGTCGTGATAGTACGCCGAGATTCCAAGTATGTTCATCGCTCTCCTCACAAATCGCTATGCGTTTGCATTTGACTATTTAGAATAGCTAACGATTATAACTTTAGTGGTGCTGATTTGGAGTTGAGTTTTGCGATCGCCTCTAATTTTACCTGGATTGATGTCGGTGTGCCGCCCTGGGTCGATCGGCTGTTGGAGAGCATTTGGCTAGCGCCGGCGAATCCGGCGCCCCCAAGCTCTGAAGTAAGTGCCCACGGGGAATTGATAAAATTCACCTACCAACCACAGCACAATGCCTAAATGGGACAAAAAAGCTAAGCCCGTCCAAGCGGAGGGCAGCCACGACAAGCGGCTGCCGGGAACCGGGGGAAAATAGTAAGCTGAAAGTCCCAGCAAGGTAGTGGGAAGGAATATTAGACCAAGTGCTGCTGCAAAGTAGGGCCATCCGAATTCTACGCCTTCGAGGTGTGCGCCTATCCACTGTTTGCCGTTCCAGTGCCAATTTACGGGCGGTTGGCGATCGGCCATTTGGAGCGATTGTCTTTCTTCGCTTGCGGTAAAAATGTGCTGGCAGAAGTTGCAAGCTAGGGCGTCCATCATCGGCATGGTAGCAATTTCACCGGTGCGGCAGACGGGACAGGGATATGTATCTTCAGGATCGAAAGGTCTGGTTGATTTTTTGAGACTTTGCATGGATCGGGCTGTTTGTCAAGATATTGAGATATCTTAACAGAGCGATCGTGCCTTGGGTCGGGCGGGTTGATGAGATTATTGATTTTAGGCAACTATTCTTGGGTTTAACCCGCCCCTACAGATTAATAATTAATGGTGGATGATTCGGATTAATTCCGGTGATTGTTGCTGTACCGAATTCGGGCTCCGGCCCACTGAAGTTTTTCCCTCAAAGTGCCGTAATAAGAATAGTTTTCCCGCAAAATGATGAACTTGGCTTCGCAGTCTGCCATCCGCACGTCTACGCGCTGTCCGGGCCAAATTGCAGTACCCAAAATGCCGTCTGTCCAGAGTTTTGTACTGAGTTCGTAATCGGCTAAAGGCCAAATGCTGACGACTGAACCGGGCGGCAGGACGATCGCCCGACTGGATAAACTCAATGGGCAAATTGGAGTAACGGCGATCGCATCCATGCCAGGATGGATAATCGGCCCGTTGGCAGATGCGGTATAGCAAGTCGAACCGGTGGGAGTTGCCACAATTAAACCGTCGCCTTGATATTGATCCACGACTTCGCCGTCAACTTCCATTTCTAGAATACAGCTCGGCATTCGATCGGCTGAAGCAGGTTTGACACACATTTCATTCAGGGCCAAAAATCGATCGCTTTCCGGTTCCAGATTGGTTCTGTTTCCCTCAAAAATCGCCGCCTGCAACATCATCCGCTTCTGCACGGCATACCTGTCTTCTGCCAGTCTGTCCCAAATTTCTTCAGTATTTTGGAAATCCTCAAAGGACTCGGTTAAAAAACCCAGATGTCCCCCCACATTCACTGCCAAAATCGGGATGCCGTCAGCAGCCAAATTCCGCGCCGCAGCCAGCGCAGTACCGTCGCCGCCGAGCACCACCGCTAAATCAATTGGGCTGTTACTAGAAGCTAAAAACACCGGATACGGGTTATCTTTCGGGCCGCTGGGGCCCATTAAAACGTGACACCCGCGACTTTCTAACTGGCGGGCGCACTGTTCGGCCCACCGCTGGCTGAGGGGATCTCTGGCTTTGTGGGCGATAATTACTTGTTTTAACTGCACAATTAATTGGGAATTTGGGATTTGGGATTGTGAGATTTTAGACAGAACTCAATTCCGGCTGCGCCGGAATAATGAGGACACGGCAGTGCCGTTTCCCTACGCTGGATTAATTGTAGGGACGAGTGGCTTTCGCCGTGTCCTGACGCTGCGTAATATTAATTCCGATGCAACCGGAATTGATATGAACTAAAAAATCTCTAAATGTTCGATCGCACAAATTGATTTCGGACATCATTTTAGAGTTTAAACTATTCTTGAGAATTGCGAGGCAGAGCAAGAGCGATCTGCGTTCCTCGACAGAGCCCGGGAACGAGAAATTGCCAATTCTTTAATCCAAAATCCCAAATCGAAAATCGAAAATGGTATTATCCGTCGGTGCTTCGGGATTTGGGCCGCGGCCATGTAATGCTGGAATCGCTGGCGAGTATGCGAGAAACCGCGATCGCCCCAAAACGGTTGAGGTGGCTGGGGTCAGCAAAATAGTCATTGCGGCCGGGCCACCGCTGCGACAAGTCGCGGAAAGCGAAGCCTTTTTGGCGCGAGAGTTGCTGCATTCGTTGCCGGAACTGCTGTTCGGCCCACCGACGAGTTGGGTCTAAGTAGTCGTCGGTGAGAGGTAAATTGACGAAAACTAGGGGAATTTTCCGAGATTTGACAAAAGCTACCGCTGAATTGAAAGCTTGTGCCTGTTTACCTCCGAGGTTAAAGTCTTCGTAGTCGCGATCGTACTGGCCTGAAACGTAAGCGCGTTCTCGATAATAAGTGTCGGGATTGTACCGGCCCGACATAGGCATGAATCCGTTGGAGTCGATCGAGTCTGCCAATTCGCTGACGGGTTTGATTGCTACTGTTGTCGGCCGCGAGACTGGAATCAATTGTGCTTTTTGGGTTGCTGCATCCGCTGCGATTCGTTTTAACTCATATCTTGCAGCATTCTCAGCAACGGGCAAGATGCCCGTTCCACTAGACATGAATTTTATTGTGGGGTGGGCATCTTGCCCGCCCCTGATCTCGTTTCCGGTTGCACCGGAACGATAGGTCGGACACGACAGTGCCCTTGGACTACCCGGATTAATTGTAGGGACACGGCACTGCCGTGTCCTGGCTGTGGGTAATATTAATTCCGATGCTACCGGATTTGATATGAAAGGCCGATCGACAGATGTCAGCGCTCTGCGGAAAGTGTTGTTAGCGCACTTCTGCGGGAATCTGTAACACTGGGGAATCACATTCGGTTCATCGGAGGGCAGTTTGGGGCGAACGCCTGCTGCTAAAAGTTTGCTGCCTTCAGAATCGACGATCGAATTAAAAGTGCGATCGTCCCGGCCGCTGTTAAATGCGCGCACACCGTCCGCCCAGACAATCATTTGAGGCAAATGATCCGGCTTCAAAAGCCGCCGCAGTTGAAAGTCAATTACTTGTGCAGTTGCGCCGTTGACTGAAAAGTTGAATACTTTTAAGCCCGGGCGGCCCGTTTCGGCCAAAGATTGTTTTAGCTGTTTGGGATCGACGCCCTGCAATGCGCGGGAACTGCCGACAATCAAAACGTCTGGGGGCCCGACGGCTGCAACGTAGGATAGGTAAAGTTCTAGCTGTTCGTCGAGCAAATCGCTGCTGAAGCTGACTGTGGTGGCGATCGATCGGGTTGCGCCCGCTTGCTGTTGGGAATAAACCAGATTTTTCATGTATTCCACCACTTTTTTCTCAGCAAACGCCCGCCTGGGACTGCCGGGGGGCACCGCTTGCATCCAAGCGACGGCCTGCACCCACAGGGCGGCTACTTCGTCCCAGTCTTGTTTTGAATTGGCTGATTGAGCCAAATTAGAAGCTTGGGTGGCAAAGTTAATTGACTCCGTGAAGCCATCGTTTTGGGGGCATGAGGGAACGCTGATGGATTTTTTGGTTTTGTTGGGGTTTTGAGCTAACAAAGACGTTGGCGGCTGCGCTAGCACTGCGGATTCGATCGAACCTGATGCCGCTGCGGTGTTGGGCGGCTTCGTTGACGAACATCCGACTGTTAAGGCTAGTAAAGCGACAGCGGCGCCGGCGCGTTGAAAGATGCTGGTACTGAGGTTAGCAATGTAGCGGCGAATCATACAGCTTTCACCGATCGCGAAACATTACTAGATATTACCGCAAACCGCCAAAAGTCTCCCGTCGCGACTGTTGCATTAGCGTATTTCGGTGTGGGATTCGATGACGGCTTCGGCTTCAAGGGCGATCGATCGCAATTTATCCAATGTATCCTGCTTGGCACTCTGCCACAAACCCCGCTGACGAGCTTCTAGCAATCTTTCCGCCATATCTCGCAGCGCCCAAGGATTGTTTAATTGAATAAATCCCTGCACTTTCTCATTAAAAATGTAAGCCTCGGCGATTCCTTCATACATAAAATCCTCTACACAATTAGCCGTAGCATCGTAAGCAAACAAAAAATCAACAGTTGCTGCAATTTCAAACGCACCTTTATAACCGTGTCGCATCGCCCCTTCAATCCATTTCGGATTCACAGCCCTGCTGCGATAAACCCGCGCAATTTCTTCCCGCAATTGCCGCACTTTGGGATTCTCTGGAATCGAGTTATCTCCGAAATAAGTTTCAGGATTTTTTCCTTGCAAATTGCGAATTGCGGCAGTCATTCCGCCTTGGAATTGATAGTAATCGTCGGAGTCGAGGATGTCGTGTTCGCGGTTGTCTTGGTTTTGCAGAACTATTTGCATTTGGCCGAGGCGTTTGGTAAATGCTTCGGGTGCCGAACATCCCCATTCACGCCCGGTAAATTCACCCCCCCTAGCCCCCCCTTG
>JAUBOH010000201.1:0-11872 GCA_036700145.1 Microcoleus occultus BM001215366 | reverse complement strand
TTTCTTGAATTTTGGCAACTCTACAAATACTAACTCAATGTCATTTTGTATATAATCAGACAAGCGAGTCTTTTCTTTGAACACAAAATGAGAAATCACATTTTCCTGTCCACTAAACATTTCAAAATCTGTGATAGTCAAAGCAATCACAGGTCGCAATTCCTTGTATAATTCTCCTCTTGTTAGTTGCAGTGCATAAGTTTTTGCTGCATTATACAAAACTCGCTTACCAAATGCCTGCACCTTCAAAACTTGCATTTCAATAATCACAAATGTGCCGTCGTTAAGTAGGGCTTTGACATCTAAGTAACTATTTTTAGCTCCAGCTATTTGAGGGCCAAGATAAGGATCTAGGATTTCTAAGCTTTCAATGATGGATTCTCCTTCATAGAGTAGGGCATTTAAGAAACTAATCAAAATCTCTGTACTTTGGCTGGAGCCAAATATCTTCTTGAATGCAAAATCAATTTTGGGATTGATAAATTTCATGTTATTTTTCTCCTTACACATTGGTATGGTGCGCGCTGCACACCATACTTTAATTCTACTTTAAACCGCTTTCAAAATCTCGTCATCGACTGAAAAATCTATCTCGGCTTTGTCCCTTCCCGAAATTAGATAATCCTTCTGAAATGAATCTTTCAGACCGGAAACTAAGTCAAATTCCGGCTGCCAGTTCAGTTCGGTGACAGCTTTATTAACTGAAGCGAAAAAGTGCTGCAATCGCATGGGGAAAGCTTTCTTTTTGCCGAAGTCAAATTGTTTCGGATCGTAGTGTACAATCTTGATAGAGTCGGGCGATTTGCCGATCGCCTGAATGCAGGCGCGGGCTAAACCGTCAAAGGTGACAAATCGATCGCCCGAAACGTTGTAAATTTGCCCGATCGCCCTTTCGTTACCCAGAACCGCCGCCATCGCCCTCGCCAAATCCTGACAATGCCCGAACTGCGTGAAGTGCAATCCGTTACCGGGAATCGGAATCGGTCGATCGCGCGCAATGCGATCGAAAAACCAAGCCTCCAAATCGTTATAATTTTGCGGCCCGTAAATGTAAGTAGGGCGAATCGAAGTCCAAGGCAAACCGGACTGAGCCAAGTAAGTTTCGGTTTCGCATTTACCCAAATGCCGGCTTTTCGGATCGGTAGCGTCCCCTTCCATATGAGGCATTTGATCCGACTTCAAATAAACCCCCGCAGAGCTCATGTAAACAAAGTGCTGCACCCGCCCTTGAAATATTTCAGCTAAAGGCTGTGTATCGCTCAATTCGCGGCCGTTGTTGTCAAAAACGACATCAAACTCAAGAGCCGATAACTTGTCTTTAAGTTGATCGACATTTGTGCGATCGCCCAAAATCTGTTTCACCCCCGAAACCGGTACCGGCTTATTGCCCCGGTTAAACAACACCACCTCATGCCCTTGTGCTGCTAAAATCTTAGTAAGATAAACCCCGATAAACCGAGTACCGCCCATCATTAAAATTCGCATTAATTTCGATGCTCCTTACAGTTAGTGTAAATATCTTACAATAAACTCAGTCCGGCGCTTTACTAAAATTGGGCGATCGGTCAAAATAAACATATAGCAACCGCTAAGACGATTAACACTTTCTAAATTGCTAAAACCCTTGCTTTTATTCCTTCTTCCTTCTGTTTCCTGCTCGCCAAGCAAAAGGGCCTTCTTCCTTCTTCCTTCTTCCTTCTTCCTTCTTCCTTCTTCCTTCCGCTATACTTTCAATTCGCCTAAAATAGCCCTATGCAAGTTCCCCGGCTGCATCCAGAAACAATCGAAGAAGTCAAACAAAGAGCCGACATAGTAGACGTTATTTCCGGCCGCGTCGTCTTGCGAAAACGCGGCAAAGAATTCGTCGGATTGTGCCCCTTTCATGACGAGAAATCTCCCAGCTTTACAGTCAGCCCAGCTAAACAAATGTACTATTGTTTCGGCTGCGGTGCAGGCGGCAATGCTTTTAAGTTTCTCATGGAATTAGAGAAACGCCCTTTCAGCGAAGTAGTATTAGAACTAGCTAAAAATTATCAAGTCCCCGTCAAAACAGTCGAACCCGAACAGCGACAAGAATTGCAGCGCCAAATTTCTCTGCGGGAACAACTGTATGAAATCTCAGCACTAACAGCCAAGTTTTACGAACACGCTTTGCGGCAATCTCAAGGACAAGAACCCTTAGCATATCTCAAATCAGAGCGCAAGCTGAGCGAAGAAACTATCCAACAATTTCAATTAGGTTATGCACCCCAAGGTTGGGAAACACTTTACAGTTATTTGGTAGAACAAAAAAACTATCCGGCGCAGTTAGTAGAACAAGCAGGATTAATTGTACCGCGCAAATCGGGAGGAAGTGGCTATTACGATCGCTTCCGCAACCGCATTATGATTCCCATTCGCGATACCCAAGGCAGAGTCATCGGTTTCGGCGGCAGAGCTCTCGGCGACGAACAGCCGAAATACCTCAATTCTCCCGAAACAGAACTATTCGATAAAGGCAAGACTTTATTTGCCTTAGATACAGCCAAAACAGCGATTGGTAAAGCCGATCGAGCAGTGGTTGTAGAGGGGTACTTTGATGCGATCGCACTTCAAGCAGCCGGCATCTCCAACGCCGTCGCTTCCCTCGGCACAGCCTTAAGTTTAAACCAAGTGCGGCAGTTATTGCGCTACACAGACTCCAAACAAATTATCCTCAACTTCGACGCGGACAAAGCAGGAACTCAAGCAGCAGAAAGAGCGATCGGAGAAATCGAAAAACTCGCTTATCAAGGAGAAGTACAACTGCGAGTGCTGAACATTCCCGATGGCAAAGATGCCGACGAATACCTCAAAACATACTCCCCAGAACAATATCGACAATTGCTCGAAAATGCTCCTTTATGGATAGACTGGCAACTGCAACAAATGCTTGTAAATCAAGATTTGAAGCAAGCCGATACTTCCCAGCAAGTTACCAAAAAAATCATCAAATTATTAACTAATATTACTGATGACAATCAGCTAGCACATTACCTGCAAAAGTGCGCGGAAATCCTCAGCAAAGGAGATTTTAGACTCACAAAAATGCTAGTCGAAAATTTACTGAATCAAGTAGTCAGCGATTGGGCTAAGCGGCAGAGTCAAGACGAATCTTTGACAATGCCTCTGTTAATTAGAAACAAGCTGAAGCCCAGCAAACAACAGAAAAAACAGCGTGCAAGCGGTGAAAGCAAAAGCTCACCACAAGGCTTGTCTGCCGTAGCCCGCAGTCTTTTAGAAGAAGCAGAAGCGCAATTATTGCAGATTTACTTGCACTGTCCCGAATACCGCCAAGATGTCATTGAAGCAATAGAAGCTAGAGACGTACAGTTTAGCCTTTCTCACCACAGATTTTTGTGGCACCAGATTTTGAATGCAGAAATATTGCATAAAATGTCTTTACAAGTAGCGCCTTCTGAGTTAATATTGAAATTGCAAGATAGTTTCATCGAATATCCCAATCAACTCAATCAAATCTCGCATTTATTTCACTTAAATGAGTTTTCTGAAACAAACGTTTATCGCGCACCTTTAGTAATTCGATCGGCGATCGCCTGTATCGAGCAAATAATCAGCATGAAGCGGCGTCGGATTGCACTGAATATGTGGGAAAAAGCTAGAGCAGCTAGCATTGTCGAAGTAGCTATAGAATATCACCAACTATTCTGTGCGGAACAAGAATGGCTCAAGGAATTAGATCGGCTGCGTCAAGTTAATTTTAACGATTTAACGTCCGTGCCTTGGGGCTAAGGACTAAAGTCCTTACTACGAACCTGGAAAAACTAAAGTCCTTACTACGAACTTGGTTTGTAGTGAGGACTTTAGTCCTTTCTGTAATTAGCCTTTTAATAATCGCAAAACAGAGTTTCGCGAGTATCTCTGCCCGTCACGGGATTAGTACCTTTTGCCACCAGACAAAGTTTTTTTATCATATCATCTCGCAGCAGTGCCTCAGTAAAATCAGCACCGTCAATGACTGCTCCTTCGAGTCTGGTATTGTAAGCGAAAGCTCCCTCAAGGATGGCATTAGTTAAATTTGCCTTCATCATGCGAGCTAAATCCAAAGTAGCGCCACTGAAGTTAGCACCTTCTAAATTCGCCTCTTCTAGATTTGCAGCAAAAAAGCTAACGCCCCGCAAATCTGCATTGGTAAAATTGCTGTTGCGAAGATTGGCTTTATTAAAACTGTCGTCAGTCAGAACTTTCCCAGTAAAATCAGCGCCGACTAGGATTTCTTTGTCGTGATCCAAAGCGAAAGCAGGTGCGGGATTAATCCCGATCGCCCCAGCGGCAATTACTGCTAAAATAACAAAGCTCAGCAAGAAACTATAAATATATTGGCGAATTCCAGAATTCATACAAGTTAAAGCTAATGTGCAGCCGTGACAGTTCAAAATTGAATTCTACCAGAAAGCGCGATCGCTCTAGCGCCACCGCTGATTCCAATTCCTCCCCATCCCCAAACTCTAGGGCTTTGGGCACATTGGGAGAAAACTTAGTCGCCGAGTGGTTGCAGCAGCAAGGGTGGGAAATCCTGCACCGCCAGTGGTACTGTCGCTGGGGAGAGATTGACATCATCGCACTCGAAACAGATAGAGAAACCGAAATCAACAGAGGTAACGAAAATTCCCGATTCCCTATACTTCGACTACGCTCAGCACAAGTTCCCGATTCCCAAACATTAGCATTTGTCGAGGTAAAAACTCGCCGCCGGGGAAATTGGGATGCTGGTGGAATGCTGGCTGTTAGTGCTGCAAAACAAGCCAAACTTTGGCAAACCGCCGAAATATTTTTAAGCAATCATCCAGATTTAGCAAATAATTCTTGTCGCTTTGATGTCGCCTTAGTCAGGTGCGAACCTTTACGGCAAAAGGCTAAGCCAATTTTGGCACCATTAACAGGAGAGAACTCTCCATCCGCCGTTTCCGAAAACTACCTACTCACCCTGCAAGAATACATTCGATCGGCTTTCAGCAATTAAAAAAATCTCGGTATAAGCCATCAAAAGGCAGCAATTATCAAGTATAATAAAGATTTTATCCCTAGGATACTCGGATACTTTCTCCCCTTGAGTCTCTGTGATAAAAGTTAGTTGATCTGCGTAGCAATCTAGGCGAGAGTTTCCGGGCAATATCCCAGACCCTTGACAAATTGCTGGCGAAAAGCTTCAATTTCCTTGCGGTCGGGGCTGCCGTGACAAACCACGGCCACCTGGTAGCGGCGCATCACGCTCAGCGGCGACTGTCCCGTTTCCAAACTCCAAAGTGCCATTTGCAAGCGAATTTCAGGATCGTAAGGAATCCCGAGTTCGTTCATAAAAGCTCGAAAATCCCCGTGCATTTCTGGAGTCAAATATTGGCTCATTTTCACCTTCACCACCCAGCCGTCAATTTGGTGAATAACAGTGATAAATTGCAAGGGAAGATGATGAGCCGCGCGTAGGTAATCCACGACTCTCAGAGTAAGGCTAGTATTGGCGATGTAGTAGAGGTATTCCATAAACGATCCTTATGAGCCTTATGAGCAAAGCTGATGCTATATCTCTATCGTCGCGGACTATACCCGCCACCACAAGGGGAAAAGCACCCGACTTGGGATGGGGGTTTTTACCCAATTTGTTACCCAGTTGACAGATCGATCGTACAGGAATTCACTCAATGACAGAAATTGACTGGTCTTTGGACGGTTACGACTACGAACTTTCCCCCGAGTACATTGCCCAAAATCCCGCAGTGCCGAGGGATAGTTCTCGTTTGCTGACTGTAGATTCTCCCAGCAGCCACCAACACCGGATTTTCCGGGATTTACCAGATTTGCTCTCGCCCGGAGACTTGCTGGTACTAAACAACACCCGCGTGCTCCCAGCGAGGCTTTTCGGGCACAAACCCAACGGCCCGGCTGTGGAGATATTGTTGATGGAAGAACGGCAGCACAACTGCTGGCTGGCTTTGGTTAAACCAGGAAAACGCTTAAAGTTGGGAGCAAAAATTGAGTTTGAGCCTCACGCCCCCGCCTGTGAGGACTCCGCCGCAGCCCCTTGCTGTTGCGTTCCCGAGGCTCAGGTGCTCGATCATCATCGATTGACTGCGACAGTTATCGCCAGGGACGACGCAACAGGAGGGCGGCTGTTGGAGTTTGACTTGCCGACAGAGATGTCTCTAGTACCGTTTTTGGACGAATACGGCCACGTCCCCCTGCCCCCCTACATCGACAATTCCCAAGCAGCGCCCGAACAGTACCAGACTGTTTATGCCGAAAAGCTTGGGGCGGTGGCGGCCCCCACCGCAGGGCTGCACTTCACCGAAGAGTTGTTCGACCGCTTGCAGCAGCGGGGAATCGAAAAAGCTTTTGTCACCTTACACGTCGGAGTCGGGACGTTTCGCCCGGTGGAGGTGGCAGACGTGACGACCCACCAAATGCACGGCGAATGGGTGGAAGTACCTCTGGCCACTGTGGAGAAAATCCGCGAAACTCAAGCCAGAGGCGGGCGGATTATTGCCGTGGGTACAACAGCAGTGCGAGCTTTAGAGGGAGCCTCCGCCGCGAGCGAGGATTTTTCTTTGCAGCCTTTTTGCGGCCCGACAAACTTGTTTATTTATCCGGGCTACAAGTGGCGGGTTGTAGAGGGGATGATTACCAATTTTCACTTGCCCCGCTCTACTTTGATGATGATGTTAAGCGCCATGATTGGAAGGTCTCGGCTGTTGGATTTGTACCTCGCGGCGATCGAGCATCACTACCGCTTTTATTCCTTTGGCGATGCCATGCTGATTTTACCGGCGGCAAAAATCGATTGATCGATCGGGCATCGGGTTCGCCCAATGCCCAGTATTCCGTTTCTATTCTTCCTCCTCTTCTTCATTGCCGGGATACACGAAACTGTTGGAACGCCCAGTCAGAACAGATTTGCCCAGAGACAGAGCTTTCTGAGCTGCCACTACAGCTTTGCGCTTCCATGTGGCCTTACGCATATTCTTCTTGGATTTGGAGGTTTTCTTCTTAGGGACTGCCATGACGCTAAATACTTTCGGATTGTATAGACAAACAAACATTCTAGCCGATTTTGCCGGCAATGCTTAAGGAGAAAAACGGCATTCGTCAGATTGTCCGACTCGGACACTCGGACACTCCCCCCCAGCAGCTTAGAGTTCGTGAAAGTAGTAAATCACGACGCCCGTTACTGAATCGTTCTCGATACTGACATAACCCGTTTTCAGCAATGCTGTGAAAGCCTCTTCCACTTCGGCAAAAGTAGCGCCAGTTGCCATCACCCCTTGGGTGACAGATAATTTTCCGTTCTTGGTATAAGCTGCCTTCAGGAGTTTAACCCCTAACTGGTCGGGAGTTGGCTTCGGGTATGTCGAGGCGATCGCCCCGCCGATCGGATATAGCGCTATACCTTCGGGAGATACGCCGAGTTTGCCCCTGAGACTGGCATTGTGTTCGTCCACCATGTTCGGGAGCAGCAGCAAATCAAACAATTGCCCGAACCCAAACAACCCAAAGGTACACAGCCACAGCAAACCCGTGGCAATCTTGCCGTTGTAGAGACGGTGGAGTCCGAATGGGCCGAAAAAACAAGCCGCCCATAAAAGGTAACTAACACCTAAATTGCTCATTTTATGCCCGTCCTGCCTGGTTATTTTCACTGTTCGACTCCCTCAATCTTATATTTTGCAGTTGGCTATTGGGTGTTTCAAGAGCTTGACACCAGAATTTATTTGTGTTCTACCATCTCAATTGACAAAAGGCAGAATTTTGGAAAGCCAATGGCTTGAGACGAAGGTCTCGAAGCCGATAAGTAATTGTGCGTAGCAATTCTTAACGCCAGCAACATATTTCCGGGGGCGAGAGCTTGGTAAACTGGAGGACGTGGAAATTACAGCAGTTTTGACCTGCATTCCCACTCGCCCGCGATCGCCCGCTCTGCGCGCACACTCCCGCGTAGCCGGACATACACGAGCGCAATCATCGCCCGCCCCGAGTACCCGACACCCGAAACGAGCAAGTAGTTATAACCAAAAATCCAATAAACATATGGTAGATTCCCTCAAAAAACCAACTTTTGCAGAACAGCAGGAAGCGAAAACTCCAGCCAAAGAAACTATTCTTACGCCGAGATTTTACACAACAGACTTTGACGAGATGGCCAAAATGGACATCTCGGTAAATGAAGCCGAACTCGAAGCAATTATCAAAGAGTTCCGCGTTGACTACAACAAAAACCACTTCGTGCGAGATGCCGAGTTCGAGGAATCTTGGGAACACATCGACGGCGAAAAACGCAAGTTGTTCATTGAGTTTCTAGAACGCTCTTGCACCGCTGAGTTTTCTGGCTTCTTGCTTTACAAAGAATTGGGACGCAGGCTCAAAGGAAAAAATCCAGTCCTAGCCGAAGGTTTCAACCTGATGTCTCGCGACGAAGCGCGCCACGCCGGATTCTTGAACAAAGCGCTGTCAGATTTTGGTTTGTCTCTAGACTTAGGTTTCTTGACAAAGAGCCGCAGTTACACATTCTTTAAACCGAAGTTTATTTTCTACGCCACTTACTTGTCCGAAAAGATCGGTTATTGGCGCTACATCACCATTTATCAGCACTTAAAAGAGCATCCTGAAGACCAAATTTATCCGATTTTCCGATTCTTTGAAAATTGGTGTCAGGATGAAAACCGCCACGGAGACTTCTTCGATGCGGTGATGAGAGCTCAGCCTCAGATGTTGAACGATTGGCGCGCTAAGCTTTGGTGTCGCTTCTTCTTGCTGTCGGTATTCGCGACGATGTATCTCAATGATATCCAACGGGCAGGTTTTTATCGATCGCTCGGAATCGATGCTCGCGAATACGACATTGAAGTCATCAAAAAAACCAACGAAACAGCAGGCCGCGTATTCCCAGTCATGCTCGACGTAAACAATCCCAAGTTTTATGAACGGCTGGATATTTGTCTCAAAAACAATCAGCAATTGACCGCAATTGTAGCTTCTGAAACTCCGAAAGTCTTGCAATTCTTCCAAAAACTCCCTCTGTATTTGTCCAACGGCTGGCAGTTGTTGAAGCTGTACTTCATGAAGACAATTGAATCACCTTCAGTACAGGGTGCTGTGCGTTAAGTTTTGATTTTTCATCCTCTGTTACGGCGGTTCTGCGGCAAGCGGAGCCGCTTTTTTTGGATATAATGTTAGATTAGTTTTGATGGGCGTGCGATCGGGTTTGCCGCAGCGAAGGTTAAAAGTCATAATTGTAATTTTTACGCTATTCTAAACTCAGTATTTTTAAGTTAGCGATCGCTCTCAAATCTACTACTTTTTCGGTGCAGTTCTATGAAACTCAAAAAAAAGCAATTCAACAAGTCAAATTTAGTTTTTTCGCTAGGAATGCTCGGCATTTTCCTGATATCCTTAAGTCTGCGCTTTTGGGAATTAGAGCGATTTAACACCTTAGTATTTGACGAGGTTTATTACGCTAAATTTGCCAACGATTATCTCACCAAAACTCCTTTTTTCAATGCTCACCCGCCTCTGAGCCAATACATAATTGCGATCGGCATTTGGATCGGTACTCACCTTCCCTTCGGCAAAACCGCCGTCAACAGTATGGCTGGCTCCCTGCTTTCCCCTTGGGATTACCGCTGGCTAAATGCTCTCACAGGCTCCTTCATTCCGCTAGTTGTCGGAGCCCTAGCTTATCAGCTCGTTCGGCGCCGCACCTTTGCTTTTCTGGCCGCTTTGTTTACCGCCTGCGACGGTTTATTTTTAGTTGAGTCTCGCTACGCGCTGAACAACATTTATCTAGTTTTATTTGGAATATTAGGTCAGTTATTTATTTTAAAATCCGTAGAAGCTGAAGGAAAAAAGCGCTGGCTTTGGCTGGTGCTAGCCGGGATAGGTTTCGGCGCATCTGCTGCAATCAAATGGAATGGATTGTGGTTTCTTTTCGGTACTTATCTGATTATACTGTGCGGTTGGGTAGTTAGTTTTATTCAGGGAAATCAAGGAGATGAAGAACAGAGTCGCCAGATAAATTCAGCTCTAATTCCTGCCGAAAGTCCGCTACAAAAATTGACTCAACTCAGTTTTATAGAAGTATGGTTGAGTCTAGCTGTGATTCCTATCTTAGTTTACAGCATATCCTGGATTCCTCACCTGCATCTCAATCCAACTCCCAATTTTTGGCAGATGCAAACAGAAATTTTGACTTATCACCAACGCATTAAAAGCGGGCCTGATGTCCATCCTTACTGTGCTGCGTGGTACACTTGGCCTTTGATGCTGCGCCCGATCGTCTACTTCTACAAAACTGTTAGCAACAATGCACAACCAGATCCGGTTTTGCCGCCTTTACCTGAAGGTGCAAATCAGGCAATTTTTGACGTTCACGCAATGGGAAATCCCTTCCTTTGGTGGCTGTCAACCTTAGCTTTAGTGCTAGTTATGGGAGTGTTAGCTCACCGGATTTGGGTGTGGCTGCAAACGCGCAGGGAGGCTTCTGCTGACGCGATCGAACAGCAGCGCCCGATTTTGTTCCCGCCGACGACCCAAATGTGGATGGCGCTGTATTTAGTAGTTAATTGGGCTGCTAATTTACTGCCTTGGGTGAAGGTGAGTCGCTGCGTATTTTTGTACCATTATATGGGCTGTTCTGTGTATGCAACCTTAGCCCTTGCTTGGTGGACGGATAGGTGGTTGCACAGCCCTCAAACCCGCCTGCGAGGGATGGGAGTAACAATCATTTTTCTCGTTTTGGGTGCTTTTATTTTCTGGATGCCGCTCTATTTGGGACTGCCTTTGTCGCAAATGGAATGGAAAATTCGGATGTGGCTCCCTTCTTGGATTTAAGTTAGAAATAATTCTTTTATTAACGGGATCTGCGGCCCGTTCCACAAGAAAATTAAGTTTTGTGGAACAGGCCGGAAAGCCTGTTCCTAACAAAGGTGCAAGATGTAAGTTATAACATTTATGACAAAGGTGAGTTAGCAAAAGCGAGCATTATTTTTGATACAGTGCGCGATAAACTGGTTCGCCGCGTTTCAGAGTCGCAATTTCTCTTTCAGTAGCCACAGGTAGGGGGTTTACTGCTAGCCATTCGCCATTATTTTGACGGTGAAAACTAGGATCGGATGAAAAGCGATCGCACATTTCGCTTTCTACTTCCTCAATATCAGATTGAATAAAGACTTCGCCACCGATTGCCAGATAAGTTGCCAATTCGCCGACCAATTCCTGCTGTACTACGCGCCGTTTGTGGTGCTTTTTTTTGAACCACGGATCGGGAAATTGAATGCTAACTCGCTGCAAAGTACCTGCGGGCAAAGTTTCTAAAATTGGCTTCAGAGAACTATTCGCATTGCAAAACAAATAGTGCAAATTTGTCAAGCCTTTTTCATCCCGCCAAAGATTCGCTTCTTCTACCAGCGGTTCCCGAATTTCTAATCCGAGAAAATTCCAGTTTGTTTGTACTTGCGCCATGTGCCACAAAAACCGTCCTCTGCCGCAGCCGATATCTAAATGCAGCGGCAAATTTAAGTCAGTATAGATTTTAGTCCAATCCGGGGGGCTGGCGGATACTTGATATTTACGGCACAGCGGATTGACGTGTTCTCGAACTCTAACTCTTCCCAATTTCGATGTCTCCTGAATGTAATTTTTGACCGCTGATTAAGGCTGATTAACGCAGATAAACGCAGATAAATATTGGTTTTTGCGATGTTGTCTAATACTTTTTTAATTAATGAGCAATAAAAAATTGCAGAGGGACAATTTTTTATTGCTCATTATTGCATTAGGCTTCTGGTTCAATGCCTGCTGCTCTTAATTGTGCGGTTAGTCGATCGCCCCGCTGCCTTTCCCTTTC
>JAUBOH010000200.1:2867-11948 GCA_036700145.1 Microcoleus occultus BM001215366 | reverse complement strand
GGGCATGGGGCATGGGGCATGGGGCATGGGGCCGAAGAGCATTGGGCATTGGGAAGTCAAAATTTACTATTTAAAACTTTCCTTCTTCCTTCTTCCTTCTTCCTTCTTCCTTCGGCTATGTCTAATCAAATACACTCAATCTTAAACTTTTAGCTATTTGTTCTACAAGAAACAAACCGCCGATCGAATTCCCCTCTCGATTCAGGGGCGGGCTGTAACAGCCGATCGCACCTTGACCCGGAATAACCGACAACAAAGCCCCGCTAACTCCCGACTTCGCCGGCAGCCCCACCCGCAGCCCAAACCGGGCGGATGCTTCATACAAACCGCAAGTAGCCATCAGTGCTTTAACAGTGCGGCAGTTTTCCCAGATTGCTTCGCCGCCCCCAACCAAAACCATTCCCAGCTTAGCTAAATCCTCCACAGTTCCCGACAAACAGCAGACGCGATTGTAGGTTTCCAAAGCAGTTTCGGAGTTTTCCAGATAACCGGATTGTACCATTTCTAAGGCGAGATTCCAATTATTTTGATTCGGCACTGCATTCACTGAATCGAGCATTAACTCATCAATAAATAACTGACTGTTTGCTTGTTGATTCAGCCAAGTTCGCAAATTTTCACAGCGCGCCACAGCATTTTGACCGGGAATCAAAGACGCTAGGGCGATCGCCCCGCTATTGATCATCGGATTTCTCGGCTTTCCTCGATCTATTTCGAGTTGAGTTAAGGAATTGAAAGCCCGTTCCGAAGGCTCGCAGCCAACGCAGTCAAATACCGCTTTTTCGCCCAATTCGCACAGCAAATAAAGCAGCACAAAGGGCTTGACTGCGCTCATCAGCGGGAATGTTTGAGCAATGCTACCCCAGCTCAAAATTTGACCGTCAATTGCCCGAATTTGCACTGCCAACCCTTGTCTGTCTGCTTGGGCAAGTAGAGGTACGTACGCGGGAATTTGACCGGATTTACTGCGGTTAATTGCCTCTGTTGCCCATGCTGCCAGTTGTTCTGGTTGCAGGGAAGATAGTTTGCTGGTGGATATTTTCACACTCAATTATTTAGATCGTTTGAGATTTTAGATTGGCACTTCGGGCGCGCTGTTGAGCCATCAACCCGGTTTCTTAACCGAATTGCCTCACTTGGACTCGCTTTTAGAAGAAACCGGGTTTTTTAGGTGAGAGTAAGTGCGATCGGGCTTTCGGCAGTTGGCGTTTGGGCCCGCCGGTAGCAAATAAACCTATTGACAAATTTTCCCTAAAAAACCTGTACTTTGCATAAAAGTCTCCCCTTCACCCAGATACATAATTAGCAGCTTCAAGGCAACGCTGCTACCCAAAACAAACAAGCACTAGCTTGAAATGCCTTCAGATTCTTATGTTTAAGCCCCAGCAAGGGGCGGGGTGCATATTTAACTTAATTCTTTCAGAGTTCGCGCAATCCTGTCCGGAAAACCCCCGAACCTTTAAGAATGTACTATCCAACCGGATTCACCAAAACCAGGATAAAAAAATGGCAGAACAAGCGAAAACAGAATCAGCAGAAGCCACAAAACCCGCTCCACTGATTTTTAAGGGTGTATGCAAGGAGGGAGTTCTCAAAGGCAAAGAAATTGAAGGCAAACTAGACATCAAAGTCAACGTTGAATCTGTCAAAGCGGCAGAAACACCGCCCAAAAAATCCGAGTGGGAGACAGTTATCTTTTGGGTGTTGTTTGCATTAATGGCAAACTTGATCGTCGGCGACCCCGCCGGAATGAGAAAGTACAGCTCCCCACAAGGGTCTCATTCTCGTCAGATTTTAAACCAATCTGGGGAGCAGTCGCTGTTGCCTAAGAAAAACACCAGCAACTCGCCGCTTTAGGCCCTGGGAGCCTGCCAGCCGCGCAAATAGTAATAAAAAGACCCGAAATATTCATCGAATACTCGCGTCGTAGTTACCAAAGCTTCTGCACTGGGCAAAAAATCTCCCGCGTCTAAGCGGAGTCTGGATTTCCCTCCTGCGGTGGGCTGGAAAGTGTAGAAGTCGGTAGCTCTGGGAATCACCTGAATTCCCATATTCGCAAATGCTAGGCTGGCACGGCGCATCTGAATCGCAGATGTTACCAGGATTACTTTGCGCCCGACGCCGCGGCCGTCGAGTATCTTTCTGACTTCTTCAGCACTGGTGCGTATGTTGCTGCCGTTATCGTCGAGAACGATGCTGCTGCGGGGCACGCCCATGTTGTTCGCCAGCAAAGTCTCGATATCCTTAGCTTCGCCAACATAGCCCTGCAACTCGGGTCTGGGCCCTGCGGTAACGATGACCAAAGGTGCCACTTTTTTGTTGTACAAAACGGCAGCATAGGGCAGGCGATTGCCCGTATCTGTCAGTTGAATTGCGACTCGGTTGGGAATGTGAGGCTGAGTGGTTCCCTTGCCCAGCAGGACGATCGCCGCTGCTGTTTCGTCGCAGCAAACTGTGCGGACAGCCGCGGCGGCATCTCGTTCTGCTTGCTCGGCGAACCAGTAAGCGACAACTGGCATACTCGAAAGGATCAAAACCAGCAGCGCTGCCAAGATCATTCTCGGCGCCGGGTTGCGGATGCCCCCGTTCGTGATCAGCGCCGATGCAATTACCAGCAGCGTGATCGCAAAACCCAGCGGCTTAAAGAAGAAGGCTATTAGGCCGAAAATCGCTGCTCCGACTGGCGTGTCTGGTGCAAAAAAAGCCAGGAACAAAAGGCTGATCAGCAGCAAAACGCGCAGTCGGTCTAATAACGGATTGTCTTTGCCTCCTGATTGATCCCACCACGATTTGATCAGTGAGAACAGGAGGAATAGAAATAGAATGCGAGCTAATAGTTCTGGCATCTTGCAATATTCTGTGTCTTCATAAATTAGTACAGAAGTGTGAAAACGAGCGCGAATATAGCTGCGGTAGGAAATACGGGCATCGGTGGGTTCTTAACTTTCGCCAATAACGCAGTCCGATCGCACTTATCCTGTGGCTCGATTCCCGCCAGCTATCAACTATTGGTTGCAGGCTGCAAGCCCGCTACTTCCAGTCACAGATTGCTGGCAGTTAATTGGTAATTGATAACTGGTAATGGTTGATTGGTAATTGGTAATGGAGCGAGTACAGGCAGGTGAAATTAGCAATTCAAACCTGCTTTCTGCTGCCTGTTTTTTTTTCCATTACCTGTTACCCATTCACCCATCCCCATTTATCGGCGTTTCAGTTGATTCCGAATTGCCTCCGTTACCGTTTGAATTACTTTAACACGAGCATAATACTTGTTATCGGCCGCAATTGGCGTCCAGGGAGCAGCAGGCGTGCTGGTGCGCTGAATCATTTGATTCACCGCCACTTCATAAAAATTCCACTTTTGGCGATTCCGCCAATCTTCAGGAGTGAGTTTGTATTGTTTAAATGGATTGTTTTGCCGCTCTGTAAACCGCTTTAGTTGCTCGTCAGGACTGATGTGCAGCCAGAATTTAACTAAGACGCAACCGAAACTGGTGAGTTGCTCCTCAAATTCGTTGATTTCCTGGTAAGCCCGGCGCCATTCGGGCTCGGCGGCAAATCCTTCGACTCGCTCGACGAGCACTCTACCATACCAACTGCGATCGCAAATGCTAATTTTACCAGCAGTCGGCAACCGCCGCCAGAACCGCCAGAGGTAGTGGTGCGCTTTTTCTTCGTCTGTCGGGGCCGCAAAGGCATTAACGGTGTAACTGCGGGGGTCTAATACGTCCGTCAAGCGTTTGATTGCTCCTCCTTTGCCGGCGGCGTCCCAACCTTCAAACAGCACTAGCACGGGGATTTCATCTTCGTAGATGCTTTGTTGCAGTTTGCCAAAACGGGTTTGTTCTTCGCGAAGTTGCTGTTTGTATTCGTCTGGCGACAGCGATTGCGTTAAATCTACTTGGGCGAGCAAGTCTGGTTCGGTGGGTTGCAACCTTTCTTGAGGCGGCAATGAAACAGGTGCAGATTGCGTCGGGAGTCTGTCCAAGGCTTCTGTAATTGTGGCGGCCATTTGCGTTAAAACTTTGACTCTCGCCCAGCGCTGACAATCGCCTTCTACTAGCGTCCAAGGTGCCGGGCCAGTGCCGGTTTGAGTTACCATTTCTTCGGCCAAAGTTGTGTATTCTTCGTATTTTTTGGCTTGTTTCCAGTCTTCGGGCCGCACTCGCCAAGCTTGTAGGCTATCGTCTTCTAGTTTTTTGAGCCGATGTTTGAGTTCTTTTTTGCTCAGGTGAATCCAAAATTTGGCAATTGCCGCGCCGTCATCTACCATCTGCCGCTCGAAGGCGTTGATTTGTCTGATGGCTGTCGGTACTTGGGCGTCGGAGAGTCGATCGAACAACCGGTCTTCTAGAATATGAGTGTACCAACTGTGGTAGAAAAAACCAATTTTGCCGCGAGCGGGGAGTTTCTGCCAAAACCGCCACAAAAAAGGATAGCCCATTTCTGCCTCGGACGGCGGCCAAATCGGGTGTACCGCAAACCCTCGCGGGTCCATGTACCCCACCATTTTTTTGACGAGGGCGCCTTTGCCCGCGGCGGCCCAACCTTCGAGTACGATGATTACAGGCAATTTTTTTTCCCAGCAAGTCTGTTGGAGCGATCGCAACTGCTGCATTAAAATTTCTATCTTGGCCTCGTAGGTTTCTTTATCCAGGGTGATATCTAAATCGAGGTTGTCGAGCATATTTACCTCATAGGGAAGGAAGTTCGGCAGCGGATTATGTAACGGATGTAACGGATATCAGGAAGAGGGTTTCAGCGCTCTACAATATCCTCACCGTCAAAAAGGTGGTTATTCCGATCGCCCAATCCAGTTTAACGTTAGTTTAACGTTAGGATAAATTCCAGCCTCGTTAATACTAGCAAGATTCCCATCATCTCAAACTTGCAAAAAAAAACCTGAGCAGTTATAGTTGAATGAGATAGCAAAAGTAAAAATCAACTACCCAGTGGGGGTGACAACTTCTTTACTTAGCTTAATAAACTTTATTCAAACGCTCGTTAATCCAGCACCAAGCTTGGTAACGACAGAGAGCGCGGCTCATCGACATCCAGCCATAAACTCAAATACAAAACTAGCCCAAAAGGGCAAACCAATTTTTATGATTGCCTAATTAGATAAAACCTGAAAGCCTGGGTGATATAAACAGGTTTCTAAGTTTTATCGACACACAATACATCCGCATTACACCTGCATTGCATCCGCGTTTATCCGCATTCATCTGCGGTTAACACTCAAAAACTCGGATTTTTGCAATCAATTTACTGTACTCATTTGCCAATACCCACTAATAGGAACAGTCCGAAATTACGGATTGCAAGTTTTTTATGACAATCTTGACAATGCGCCCCTACACGGGCGAAACTGACTGGTGCGCGATCGCAAACTTAATCGATGCTTGCGAAGCAGTCGATCGACTCGGGGAAGAAGTTTCAGCAACTGAACTAAAGCTAGTTCTAGATGCACCCAAACTAGACAAAGCCCGCGACGTGCAGTTGTGGGAAGACGGTAACTACAAACTGATCGGTTTAGCACTGCTAGATATGCCCGATTCCCAGGATGAAATAGACGCTTGTCTCTGGTTTTACGTGCATCCAAACGTGCGTGGCGCAGGTTTGGAAAAAGACATAATTAAGTGGGGAGAAACACGGCTGGGTGAAGTAGGAAAAACACGTAATTTACCCGCAAAATTGCGTACCTACAGCCGTGAGGATAAAGCCGATGAAATCATGCTATTTGAAAAACAGGGCTTTGAGGTCGATCGCTATTTTTGGACAATGGCCCGATCGCTCGCCGAACCCATTCCCACACCCGAATTCCCCGCAGACTTTGCGCTGACACACGTATCGGGAGAAAAAGACATCCAACCGTGGGTAGAGATGTTCAACCAGTCATTTATCGATCACTGGAACCACCACGATTTAACTGCGGAAACCGTGCGATACTGGATGCAAGACCCGAATTATCAGCCGGAATTAGACTTGATTGCTGTTTCGGGCGATCGTAAATTTGCTGCTTTCTGCGACTGTCAAATCAAACCGCAAAAAAACACCAATAGCAGCACCAAAGACGGCTGGATTGAATTATTGGGTACGCGGCGCGACTATCGGAAAATGGGTTTAGGAAAAGCCATGTTACTGGCTGGCTTGCATCGGTTAAAAGCTGCGGGTGCAAATACTGCGAAACTCAGCGTCGATGCTGACAGTTTGACAGGGGCGACAAAGCTTTACAAATCAGTCGGTTTCCGCCCGATGGAAACTTGGATCGAGTGGGCTAAGACAGTTTAGAAAAAGGTTAGCAGTGAAGGCGAGAGTCCCGACTTCTTGAGGATGTCGGGGCTCTCAAGTGCGATCGACTTTTACGATACAGGGAGGTGAAAGCCTCCCTGTGATGGCTTAGCGTATAGTATCTTCCCCACCAATCTTACAAGAAAGAGCTACTATTAAGAGACGTTGGATTCAGATTATAAACCACTCCCAAATAGTTATTCCCAGATTTGATTGCCGTTGATAATACACCATTTGCACCATCTAAAATGACATTAACTGACTCAAAAGTTAGTTGACTGAAAGTGGTATCAATTAACTGGATTTTATCGCCAGAAGTGAAGTCAGTAATCAGATCGGCTTGAGATAGTTCAGTCGCCGTGTCTTGCAACACAAAGATATCATTTCCGGCGCCGCCCGTAAGGATATCGAAACCGGAATCTCCATTCAGGAGATCGTTACCCGCACCGCCTAATAAGATATCATCTTGCTTACCTCCGCGCAGGGTATCATTGCCATCACCACCTAATAAGATATCGTTGCCATTATTCCCGCTCAAAAAATCATCGCCAATACCGCCATCGAGCGAGTCTGAACCTTTACCGCCAAATAGTCGATCGTCACCACCTGCGCCCACTAGAGTATCTTCTCCTTGATTACCAAAATAGGTATCTGGTGATTCTAAACCTGTTAATGCGTCGTTACCAGAGAGAGCAAATATGGTTAAACCTAATGCTTCTGGTGGGATGCTGGTATCGTTACCATCGGTTAGCAGGTAAACATCACCTAATAGGGTGTTTTCTGGTAAACCCGATCGCACATTACTTGATACCGATGGTTTTGGCATTGCGATCGCAATTTGCACTTCCCCTGTCGATGAAAGTGTCGGTGTAGGAGTTGTGACTGGTGTTGGAGTTGTGACTGGTGTTGGAGTTGTGACTGGTGTTGGAGTTGTGACTGGTGTAGGAGTTGTGACTGGTGTAGGAGTTGTGACTGGTGTAGGAGTTGTGACTGGCGTTGGAGTTGTGACTGGCGTTGGTGTTGTGACTGGCGTTGGTGTTGGTATTACTGGGGTATTACCACCATTCAAAATTTGTTCATCTAACGCTGTACCCGTGTTTTCTGCAACTAGGGAATCAAGGGTTTTTTGACCGGCACCAAATGCTTTAAAGTCTTCAGTAGTTGCACCTAAAGCAACTTTTTGGACTACTGCTACTTGTTTTTGCAGTTGTGTCAGATCGGTATTAGTCGCGATCGCCTCTACAATACGTTGATTAGATGCTGCTATTACCTGGGCTAGTGCTGGTGCCGCCACTAATATCTCTTGGGCGTTAAAATTAGGATCGATCGCCTTTACCCGATCGCCCACTTTTCTGATTAAATCAGCCACTTGTTCGGATTTGGTGAAATCTAAGGTTCCAGTTTGGATACGATCGGCGATCGTGCTAATTATTTGCTTGACAGCATCACCCATACTCAGATTGCTGGCCCCTTCAATTAATCCCGCTGTTTGAGTGATCGAGTTTTGGGCTACCAGCATCGCCGTTAATACGGCTTTACCACCCGGTTGTTGTCCTAGGGTAGCGGCGATCGGATCGACATAATTAATCGGGATATTGGTGGGAATACTGAAAGCGCTTGTGACTTTGGCATTAGCTTCATTTACGCTCAAACCGCGATCGGCTAATTCAGCTACCATGCTAGTCAGTAAAGTAATTACTTCTGCATCTGGTGTCGCTTTGAGCGGAGTTTCTAGGGGTAAACCCGTACCGATATCGGTGCCGCCAAAAGCAACTAAATTACCTTCAATGGGATCGAGTTTGCCGTTATTATTAGTGTCAAAAGTGCTGGAAGTAATATCAAAATCAAATGCGCCTTTGCCGTCTGTTGTGCCTTTGGGTTCGTTCGGATCGGCGATGCCATTTTTGTTAGCATCAAAGAAGACATTCGCACCGGCAATATAGTCGTCAATCACAAAACCGCCAAAACCAGAACTTTTGAAGCGGATTATTTCGCTAACACTGGTACCAGAGGAATCCGTTCCTATTATCTTCATCCAGTAGTTAAACTTCTGCGGGCGAGTCGCGCCGATCTCAATTTTGCGAGTTGCGGGATTGAAAGTTAACCATGAAGGGAGAGGAATCTCTGGAAAACTTACCCCATTTAGAGGCTGACGATAGGAACCGCCACTCCGATCGGTTTTCCATGTAAACGCCGACTCCTTCAACGCATTGAAATCTGCCAGGGCGATCGAATACTTAATGCTGTCGCCCGGATCGGGGTCAGTATCGGTGTTTGCAGCCAAGGTAAACACATTGCCAGTTTGAGAAAAACCTAGTGATCCACTTTGCGACAAGGCAGAAAGATTTACAACTGGGGGATTGTTCTTATTCGTTGGCGTTACTCGTGTTGGCGTGGGAGTTACTGGCGTTGGCGTGGGAGTTACTGGCGTTGGTGTTGGCGTTACTGGCGTTGGCGTGGGAGTTACTGGCGTTGGCGTGGGAGTTACTGGCGTTGGTGTTGGCGTTACTGGCGTTGTCGTGTTGAGCAGGATGGAGGCGGTGCTGCTGTTCCCGTTCGCCACAGCTAAGTCAGGTTTCCCGTCGCCGTTGATGTCGCCGATGGTGACGGATCTGGGGTCAAGGCCAGTAGGGAAGTCAACTTTGGTGGCAAAAGTGGGGGTGGTGGCGTTGGTGGCGGTAGTATTGAGCAGGAGCGAGGCGGTCTCGCTGTCTAAGTTCCCCACAGAGCTGTCTAAGTTCGCCACAGCTAAGTCTGGTTTCCCGTCGCCGTTGATGTCGCCGATGCTGA
>JAUBOH010000200.1:0-2767 GCA_036700145.1 Microcoleus occultus BM001215366 | reverse complement strand
GTTCGCCACAGCTAAGTCTGGTTTCCCGTCGCCGTTGATGTCGCCGATGCTGACGGATCTGGGGTTAGTGCCAGTTGTGAAGTCTACTTTGGTGGCGAAGGTGGGGGTGGTGGCTCCGGTGGGGGTGGTGTTGAGGAAGATCGAGGCGGTGTTGCTGCCGTAGTTCGCCGTTGCTAAGTCTGGTTTCCCGTCGCCGTTGATGTCGCTGATGCTGACGGATTCGGGGCCAATGTTAGTTGGGAATTGAACTTGGGGGGAGAAGCTGAGCACGCCACTGTAGGTTTTGAGGGTGGTTTCTGTCAGAGCAAGTTTGGGCTTTTGGGGCGATGGGGGGATGAGTTGGGGGATGTCCCAGGTGCCACCTAGTTTGCTGTTACCTGTAGGTTGGGAGTTAGCGGCGATGTTTGCGCCTGTGAGTTGGTTCAGTTGAGTCAGGAATTGGTGCCCGGATTTCCCGGCTGCTACGTTACAGCCATACAAGATGATGCTGGCGTTGGCTGTGAGGGCGTTTCGCCACTGTTGCAACTGTTGGCTGTAGTTTTCGATGTTGCTGCTGTTGAGTTCTGTCGTGCCTAAGTACAGGTTGCCGGAGCTACCGTGGGTGATGATGTGTAGCGATTCGATGCCTTGATGCTGAGCTAGGAATGTGGTGATTTGCTCGATCGCATTTACCTTGTTTTCGATGATGTAGGTGGCCGTGTCTGGTTTGATGCCGATCGCTATGTGGTGGCTGTCGGGTATTGTGGGGTCAAGGATGACGATTTCCCTTGGTTGGTTGCATTAGATGCAACCAACCAAGGGAAAATTTTTTTTTGAGTTGGGGTTAAGTTGAGTTAGGGTTTTCATCTGTTTGTGCTTTGGGTAGAATGACTTGTTTTTGAGGTGCAAAAAGCGATCGATTGAATTGCGATCGACGGTATTTCTATCTAGTAGTGGATGGCACTCTAGGCTTTTAACCACTAGGAGCCTAGCAGGGTGCGATCGTACTGTCAGTGTTTTAGCTTCTCATTTACTAAATCTTTATATTTCTATGGTAATTTTAAACAAATTATAAAAAGTCGAAGTCGGGGCGAGTTTATGAGATTATTGATTTTAGGCAAGGACGATCGGTGATTCTATGAATAACGACGATCGCACAAATTTCAATACAGTCCACGAACACGAGATTTTTGGCGATCGCGATTTTCCATCTTGGTTAACCTCTCAACAAATATTTAATTTAGGACGATCGTATTACTATAGTATACTTATCTGGAGTTTTCAATTAACACCATGAAATTCATCAACCCCAAAACAGACTATGCCTTTAAAAAAATCTTTGGTTCGGATCAAAGCCAAGATATTTTAATTAGTTTCCTGAATGCAATTGTCTATCAAGGTGAGACAGTCATAGTTTCCTTAGAAATTATCGACCCCTACGCCCCTGGGAGAATTTCTGGATTAAAAACCACTTATTTTGATGTGAAAGCTCTCTTGAATAATGGGGAAAATGTGTTAATTGAAATGCAGGCTTTTAACGTGCCTGCTTTTGGGAAAAGGCTTCTTTACAACACAGCAAAAATGTATGTAAATCAACTGAAATTAGGGGAAGTTTATCCAGAATTGAGAGCTGCGATCGGTGTAGCGGTGACAGATTTTATCATGTTTCAGGAACACAGTAAAGTGATTTCACAATTTACACTTAAGGAAGATGAGTTACTACTGAATTATCAGCATAGTCCGTTAAAGTTAGTGTTTGTGGAGTTGCCAAAATTCAATAAAACTCTAGAAGAATTGACGAATATTACGGATAAATGGCTTTATTTTTTACGAAAAGCACCAGATTTAGAAGTGATACCAGAGTCTATGTCCATTGTACCGGAAATCGAGAAAGCTTTTACTATTGCCGATCGCGTAAATCTCAGTTTAGAGGAAATAGATGATTTGGAAAAGCGGGAACAGTTTGAACGAGAACGAATAGGTGCGATCGAGTTGGGTAAGGCCCAAGGGCTAGCTGAAGGGTTGACTCAAGGGTTGACTCAAGGGCTAGCTGAAGGGTTGACTCAAGGGTTGACTCAAGGGTTGACTCAAGGGCGAACTGAAGGGCGGGCTGAAGGCATACAAATTGGCGAACAAATTGGCGAACAAAGAGGTCAAATAAATCTGATTAAACGCCTATTGCAACGGCAATTAGGAGATTTAAATCAAGAAATAGAAGAGAGTTTGTCACGACTATCTTCAGAACAATTATCGGCATTAGCTGAGGCTATTTTCGATTTATCTAGTTTAGCTGATTTATCCAGTTGGCTAGAAATTAATTGCCCTAATTAAGCATGACTGAGGTGATGTTGATATTACAAGCTATAGCGTTACATTTTGGATAAATTAAGTATATGTCTTCAGATTCTATGAATGACGATCGCACAAATTTCAATACTGTACATGAACACGAGATTTTTGGCGATCGCGATTTGCCATCTTGGTTAACTTCTCAACAAATCAGCCTCGCTTGCACTACCTATCAAACCAGCAGGTTAATGTTAATCGGTGCTGTACCAGAAACCAACAGAATCTCGGCTTTTTGGCGAATATTCGATCGCGCAATGGGACTTTTATGCACGTCGGAACGCATTTATTTAAGCTCAAAATATCAACTTTGGCAATTAGATAATGTGCTGGCTGCGGGTGGACAACATCAAGGTTACGATCGCCTTTACATACCGCGCATCGCCCACACCACAGGAGATATCGACATTCACGATATCGCAGTCGATAAAAATAATCAAAT
>JAUBOH010000199.1:0-12016 GCA_036700145.1 Microcoleus occultus BM001215366 | reverse complement strand
ATCTCGACATTTTTTGATCGCACATCCGAACTCACCACCCTCGAAAACTGGATTTTAGGCCGCACCCGTCTCATCACCCTCTTAGGCTTATCCGGTATTGGCAAAACCGCCCTGACACTCCAACTAATCCCACAAATTCAACACGAATTCGATTACATTATTTACCGCAGTCTCCGCAACTCTCCACCGCTAGCCTCACTCCAAACCGACTTAATTAAATTCCTCTCCCAGCAGCAAGAAACCGAATTACCATATTTAATCAACTATTTGCGATCGCACCGCTGTCTCATCATCCTCGATGATATCCAAACCATCTTTAGCAGCCAACAACTCGCAGGAAATTACCAACCAGGCTATGAAAATTACGGCACATTCTTCAAACAACTAACAGAATCATCCCACAACAGTTGCCTCATCCTCCTGAGTTGGGAAAAACCCAGAGAAATCGCCGCCTTAGAAGGCGAAAACCGCCCCTGCAAATCGCTGCAACTCAACGGTTTAGGCACGGAAGCACAAGAAATATTCAGAGAAAAAGGTTTAGCAGAACCCGATAAATGGTCAGAACTAATCGACCTTTACCGAGGCAATCCCTTATGGTTAAATATAGTTGCAACTATGATTCAAGACTTATTCGGCGGCAGCGTTTCCGAATTCCTATCCTATGATACCCTATTTTTAGGTGACTTAGAATCACTATTGGAGCAGCAGTGCGATCGCCTAACCGCATCCGAACAACAAGTTATCGCTTGGCTAGCAAGTACCCCCGAACCAGCAGACATTTCAAAAATACCAGAAAGCCTGCAAGTATCACCGCCAGAACTATTGAAAGTCATGCAATCTTTAGGACGACGGTCATTAGTTGAAACAGTCAAACAAAATGGGCGATCGCACTTCACAATCTGGCTAGTAATCAGAGAGTATATAATCAACAAAACCAGAAACAAAAACTGATAAACTTATCCATCTTAGTGCGATCGGCAGAAACCGGGTTTTTTTACGAAAATACTGCATCCCTGCCTTGAATGTGGTAAAAAACCCGGTTTCTTTGATATTGATGCGTCCAGGACTGAATCAGCTAAACTAGAGCTAAGATAGTAAAAAATTATGGAGGTATGCTAAACTTTTGAATAGGCAGGATTTACAGAACCTAGCACTCGCTCGACTTGAAGAAGTAGAAGTGCTGCTCAACAATCATAAATACTCAGGTGCTTACTACCTCAGCGGTTATGTCATTGAATGCGCTTTAAAGGCTTGCATTGCCAAGCAAACTCAGGAATTTGATTTTCCTGACAAGAAAACTGTTATGGACAGTTACACCCACGATTTAGAAAAGTTGGTTAAAGTTGCTAAACTTGATAAAGAGTTAAAGTCTCTCCTCAACGATCCTGATTTTTCATTGCGATGGTTAGAGGTCAGAGACTGGTCAGAAGAAAGCCGCTATCAAACACATAACCGACAAAAAGCCCTCGATATTTATTCAGCAATCACTGACCCCACTCACGGAGTTTTACAATGGCTACAGCAACATTATTAAGTCAAGAAATAGCAGAAGGTCAAAGACTAATAGATGCTCTCAATGCAGCAGATCTATCAGTTTATTCTGCTCTCTGGAACTACGCACCAGGATCAGAAACATGGCGGCTGATGCTCACCTCACCTCTGCACGATCGCGAAGGCTCCCTGAAAACTTATGGGGAAATTCTATCAGTCTTTCGCGAAGTTCAACCCAAGTTGAAAATCGATTGGACAGCCATTGTAGCAGTCAGCCCCAAACATGAATTAATTGAGGGCTTGCGTCAGTTACAAAAAGATTGGAATTTAGACTTATCGGGCACGAGAATGACAAATAATTTTGTCGATCGGACTTGGATAGAAGATGCTTATATTTATCAAATTAAGTAATTTGACAGTGAATAAAATAGGTTAAAATAGGTGCGATCGCTCTCCCTCTCACCTAACCTTTAGGATTACTATATTAATGAAAATCGCCACCTGGAACGTCAACTCAATTCGCACTCGCCTAGAACACGTTACTAGCTGGCTGCAAACAAACTCCCCAGACGTTCTCTGCCTCCAAGAAACCAAAGTTACAGACAAAGACTTCCCCCTAGAACCCTTCACCAACCTCGGCTACAACTGCTACATTTCCGGTCAGAAATCCTACAACGGCGTCGCCATTTTTAGCCGATCGCCCTTAACGCAAATCAGCACCGGATTCGCCCCCATTCTCGGCGACGAAACCACAGGTATCTTTGACGAACAAAAACGGCTCATAGCTGGGGTTATAGACGATATTTGCATCATTTGTGTATACGTTCCCAACGGTTCCGAAGTCGGCAGCGAGAAATATGAATACAAACTAAAGTGGCTCAAACTGCTGCAAGAATACCTCAAAATAGCACTAGACAAATCCCCTAAATTGTGCATTTGCGGCGACTTCAACATCGTCCCGGACGATCGAGATATCCACAATCCCAAAGCCAATGCCAACTCCGTCGGCCTATCCATCCCCGAACGCATCGCACTCACAGAAATCATCGAATTAGGATTAAACGACCCCTTTCGCAAATTCACATCAGAAGGCGGCCACTATAGCTGGTGGGACTACCGCGCCGCCGCATTTCCCCGCAACAACGGCTGGAGAATCGACCACCATTATCTCAGCTTTCCCCTGTACGAACAAGCAAAAAACTGTACAATAGACATTGCTCCCAGAAAATTGGTTAAACCCAGCGACCACGCCCCCGTAATTGTCGAAATTTGATTTATAAGTTATAAAATTAATAACAACCCCCATCTTGCACAACTCTCAATAAACTCCTCAGTCCTCTTGAGAGGACTTAAGCTATGAGGCAGGGGTTTAAACCCCTGCCGGACTGCGACGGTAAGTGCAAAATCTCGATAACAACCAACAACTAAAAATCATGTTCTTAGTAACCGGAGCAACAGGCGCACTAGGCCGCCGAATTGTACGAGAAATCAGACAGCAAGAGAAGCCTGTCCGCGCATTTGTTCGCCTCGCATCTCGCTACTCAGAACTAGAAAACCGAGGCGCCGAGATTTTTATCGGCGACTTAAAACAAGACAAAGATATTAAAAAAGCCTGCCAAGGAGTGCAGTACATCATCAGCACCCACGGCACCGGCGGCGACGTTCAAGCAGTACATTACCGCGCTAACATAGAACTAATCGACTGCGCCAAAGAAGCCGGAGTTGAGCACTTTGTATTTCTGTCTGTACTGGGAGTCGATCGAGGATACGAAGATTCCGCAGTATTCAAAGCCAAGCGAGAAGTTGAAAAATACTTGCAAAACAGCGGATTAAATTATACAATCTTGCGGCCTGCCGGTTTTGCTTCCAGCTTGTTACCGCTAGCAGAAAGATTTCGAGAAACCGGACTTTACCTGCTGATTGGCGACGGCAAAAACCGCACATCTGTTGTCAGTACCGACGACTTGGCAAAAATTGCCGTAGACTCGCCAACTGTGGAAGGCGCGCGCAACCAAATTTTACCAGTCGGCGGCCCCGATGTGCTGACAAGAGATGACATTGCCCGCATTTTCGGACGCTTGTTCAATCGCGAACCTGTAGTCATTAACCCGCCAATGGTTGTATTTGACGGCTTGCGAAATGTCGTGGGTTTGTTGAATCCTCAAGCTCAAAAAGGCTTAGGAACTTTACGGGTATTGCTGGGTAACGAGTTTTTCTGCACTCCCGCAGAAGTGCAAAACTTGGAATCTATTTACGGCATGAGAATGGAATCTCTAGAAAGCTTTTTGCGCCGCAATTTGAGCGTTTAAAAGAGTCGTTTGCAGTTGCACGCAACCGCAACTGCGAACCTTTTAAGCAGACACAGGCACTGCTTCAACACTACCAATATAGCTCGTAACTGCGATCGGCGGGGAACAGGGCTTAGCAATCAAATAACCTTGAACAAAAGTTGCCCCCCGTTCTCGCACCCACTCCAACTCCTCCACAGTTTCCACACCTTCAGCCACAGTTTTAATCTCTAATTGAGCGGCAACTTCTAACATTTTTTCTGTAATTAGTGCCTTATAATAATCTTGATGGACATTGCGAATCAATTGCATATCCAACTTAATAAAATCTGGACGCAACTGGTGCATCAAATTTAAATTAGAAGAGCCGCTGCCAAAATCGTCCATTGCAATCAAAAATCCCGCTTCTCGGTAAAACATCAGAATCTTCATCAAGTGATCCATATCAGGAGGGTGTTGAGATTCCGCTACTTCAAAAACAATATTGCTGTGAGGAATTCCCGATTCATCAATAGCCTGCACTGTCATTCGCAGGCACGTAGCGGGATCGTAAACAGAAGTCGGAGAAAAATTAATAAAAAGCAGTTCTTTGATCTCATGTACTTTGGCTTCCCGGATAGCGCGAGTCCGGGCTAAAGCATCTAGTTGAAAAATTATACCGGCTGATTCTGCTTGACCAAAAATCCGACCCGGAGGAATTAAGTTTCCCTGCTCGTCAATTCCTCGGAGTAGGGCTTCGTGGGCGAAAATTTTAGAAGTATCTGAGGTATAAACAATGGGTTGAAAATGTGTAGTAATGCGTTCTTCGGACAATAAATCTAACAGCCAATCAGACTTGCTGAAGTTAATAAAAGAGTCTAAGGAAGTGCTGCGATAAAAATCGCTAAGTTTCGGCTGTTCAACTTCGCGCATCCACAAAACTTTTGTCTCTTTCAATTCTTGATTTGTCAGCACCGATGATGCTAGGGTGCTAAACTTTTCTCTCGCTATTCCCTCCAGCATGATGTACAAACACTTGCTGTCTTCTAAAAGCTGGAATTCAAGCTTAGCCTTTGGCAGTGCAGAAATAACCTTGTTCAGCGTGTGCGATACTGGAAACCACAGGTATAAGCCTCCGCTGCCCTCTATTTTTGCGGGTACTGTTTCGCAGCGAGAGCAGGAGCCGAAGGCTTTGCCACTTCTTTGCACTAGAATATCCTCCGATTTTGGGGTAGATTTTAAAACTGCTAGGAATTTATCTTTATTATAAGCTTATTCAGCTATTAATACATCTATCTCAAGGTGTAAATCTCGATTAACTTCTAGTTAAGAATTATTGCAGTGTTTTTACTTGCCTTTGGTTTCAAACTTTGGTAAAATTTCTAAGCATTGAGCAAGTAAGTGTAGTAAAACATAGTTCAACATCCCAACAGAGGGAGAAGACAATGACTTGCTGCTCTGATTCTTTACGCTTTATTCTCTAATTGCCTTTGCAAAATGTGCCACTACAGTTGATTTTTTGGCTCGTGGGAATTAACAGGCCCGATCGACCAATTTATCCCAACCACAAATATACACAGCCGGACGATCGCCCCAAACAAACTCAGTTGTTGCGGAATATGCGATTTAATTTAAAAATCGGGATGACAGGATTTGAACCTGCGACCCCCTCGTCCCGAACGAGGTGCGCTACCAAGCTGCGCTACATCCCGAATTTAGTCACTAGATTTTTAGGATATCACACTCGGCATCAAAATTGAGCAAGCTCGTATATAATGTTTTGTAAAACACTACTCAGGCGGAGACAGACGTGACAGTTAAGCCCCAGTGGTTGCGAGTTAAAGCCCCCCAGTGGGAGCGCGTCGGCAACGTCAAAGAAATTTTGCGGGATTTATCCCTGAATACAGTTTGCGAAGAGGCGTCGTGTCCGAACATCGGCGAGTGCTTCAGTGCAGGTACTGCCACATTTTTGATTATGGGCCCGGCTTGTACCCGGGCCTGTCCTTATTGCGACATAGATTTTGAGAAAAAACCCCAACCTTTAGATCCGACAGAGCCCGAAAGATTGGCGCAAGCAGTGCAGCGACTGAAGCTCAAGCACGTTGTGATTACTTCTGTCAACCGGGACGATTTGCCGGATGGGGGAGCGTCTCAGTTTGTGGAGTGCATTCAAGGGGTGCGATCGGCGATGCCCGATACAACTATAGAAGTTTTGATTCCCGACTTGTGCGGCAACTGGCAAGCTTTAGAAATTATTCTCGCAGCCCGCCCCGATGTACTCAATCACAATACTGAAACGGTAAAGCGACTTTATCGCAAGGTGCGGCCGCAAGGAAAGTACGATCGCACGCTGGAACTTTTACAGCGCAGCCGCGACATCGCACCGGGGGTTTATACCAAATCCGGCATCATGGTGGGACTGGGAGAAACAGACAGCGAAATTCGAGAGGCGATGCAGGATTTGCGGGCTGTAGGCTGCGATATTTTGACAGTGGGACAGTACCTGCAACCGACTCAAAAACATTTGAATGTCGAAAACTTTGTGCCGCCAGAACAGTTTGATGCTTGGAGAGAGTTTGGCGAATCTTTGGGATTCTTGCAAGTTGTCGCTTCTCCCTTAACTCGCAGTTCGTATCACGCCGAACAGGTGAGGGAACTGATGAAACTTTACCCGCGCTAGCAATTTTTAATTTGAGTTGACTCGCGCCCAGAGCAACACGATCGATAAGATAGGACTTAGCCACTCGCCCACAAAGAAACCGGGTTTTTTAAGAGAAATTGAGGGTTTTAATCTAGTATTTTGGTTGAAAAACCCGGTTTCTGGCCACCCATGCGTCTAGGAGTGTAACACCCGATTAGATCGACAGCCAGCAAAAACCTACGCTTGTCAGTCAGGCGGGAGTGCAAAAGACCCGGTTTCTAATGCTGGTGTTCTGGGCGTGATGTTAACCCGGAAGCAGCAGCGAACAGCAAAATAATTATCGGCTTCTGGCCCCCTCTTTCCTCGCGACTTGCGCAAAAGACATCGATAAACTGGGTTTCTTCCTCACGGTTCTGAGTTTAAATCCAGAAGTTTTGTCGAGAAACCCGCTTTTTGGCGATCGCCACTAACTCAGTACAGGAGACTGTACAAACGCTCTCTGCTGATATCCTGTAGGGATTAAACTTGCGCCCAACTCCGAGGGATTTAATCAAGGACGCCGAGTTATATAAAGTTTTATTAAAAAAATCGCGAATTTTCCGAAGTGATCGGGAACCAGGTTATTGGTGATGAAGATTAACTTAACTTCTGACGAAGGTCACTTGTTTTTAGCCAGTCATTATCTATACTAGCTACATAAACAAAGAAGTACAACGCACTTTTCGAGGCTTCAACCTGTTACATCAGAAAGTTCTGAGCGTTTTCCCGAATCTTGGTAAAACAAGTGGGGCAGCCAAAGTTCGATCTCTCTAACAGCATCCAAGCCAGGAAAGTTAGTAAAGAAACAAAAAGCGGTGATGCTTCGTCTTAACAAAGTGGGCATCATAATTATAAATAACCGCTAAGCGTAGCATCTTTTCACCCGGAGCAACTGAGAAAATCACTATGCCAGCCACCTCTTTTTACGCTCAAGCTGAATTCGACGAACAACTGCGAGTCAATCCCTTGCAAGATGTAGATGTGTTGGATGAAGATGCTGAAGAAGCTGGAGACGAACCGATCGACCAAGACGCAGCAGAGACAGAGGATGCAGACCAAGCAGCCAAATTGCAAAAAAATGCCAGCCGCCGCACTACAGATTTAGTGCGCCTTTACCTGCAAGAAATCGGTCGGGTTCGTCTCTTGGGTAGAGACGAAGAAGTCTCGGAAGCTCAAAAAGTTCAGCGTTATATCAAATTGCTGGAATTGCGTAACACCGTCGCCTCCCAGGAAGAAGGTCTAATTGGGCGCTTCGTGCATTTAATTGAGGTGCGCGATCGCTTGGCCGCACAGTTGGGACACAAGCCTTCCTTGGAACGCTGGGCATTAACGGCAGGCGTCGGTGACGTGCCAGAACTGAAGCGAATTATGGCCGAAGGGAAGCGCGAGTGGGCGGCGATCGCAGAAATGACGGTCGAGGCGATCGAAAGAATTCAATCTGAAGGCGTCGAAGCTAAAGACCACATGATTAAGGCGAACCTGCGCCTAGTGGTTTCGGTGGCGAAAAAATATCAAAATCGCGGTTTAGAATTACTCGATTTAATACAAGAAGGTACTCTCGGACTGGAGCGAGCTGTCGAAAAATTCGACCCGACGCGGGGCTATCGGTTTAGCACCTATGCCTACTGGTGGATTCGGCAGGGAATTACGCGGGCTATAGCGACTCAAAGCCGCACGATCCGCCTCCCCGTCCACATCACCGAAAAACTTAACAAAATCAAGAAAGCCCAGCGCAAAATTTCTCAAGAAAAAGGTCGGACAGCTACCATCGAAGACATCGGTGTCGAGCTGGACATGACCGCGGCTCAAGTCCGAGAAGTATTGCTGCGAGTCCCCCGCTCTGTTTCTCTGGAAACTAAAGTCGGCAACGAAAAAGATACAGAGTTGGGCGACTTGCTCGAAACCGACTGCGTATCGCCAGAAGAAATGCTGATGCGAGAAGCTCTGCACCGCGACTTGCAGCAACTCCTGGCAGATTTGACCAGCCGCGAGCGGGATGTAATTCTGATGCGCTTTGGTTTGGGCGACGGACACCCCTACTCGCTGGCCGAAATCGGTCGAGCTCTCGACTTGTCCCGCGAGCGAGTCCGCCAAATTGAAGCCAAAGCTTTGCAAAAACTCCGCCAACCCAAGCGCCGCAACCGCGTGCGCGACTATCTCGAATCTCTGACGTGAAATACCCAAACTAAACGGAATACCGTTATAGTTCGAGCTTCGTGTATCGTTTGCCGTTGCTCTGTTGGGTATACCCATTTCTGGGTATTCGTCACTGAAGACGATCCGAGTCTGACACAGCATAAGAAGGCTTTTTACGGCCTTTATCCCGACCTAGGGAATCCACGCAGAAGCCCTGTTTCCCAAGGCAAAAAACTATTTTCGTACAACAAACTTGGATTGTATTTTATGGTGGGACGTACCTTACCAACCAGCGGTCTGCTCTTTCCCCTTTTCTCTCGCAGTTGTCCGGGGCCAAGCATTTTACTGCTACTGTAGCCTGTTGTTTGCAGTCGAGTGGGTGGGTCGCAACCACTTATATCTTAGACTTTTGAGGAAATTGTCGCTCTTTTTTCATAGACCTTGCTTGGCTTATATCCCAACGCTGAATTGAGTACAATTACAGCGTGGGACTTACGCCAATTGAGTTAAATTGAGCAGGTCAGTCAGCGCGATCGCTCGCGGAGCGAGGCATTCGGCACTTATGCAGAAGGCAGGAAGGATTCAGCAGAGTAACAATGGTTTATTTCTAAACAACTTCTCTGTCCTCTGCCCTAAGACATAAATCTGGTTAAAAGTCAAGAAGTATCAAAAAATAAATTTTTTCCTCAACCTTTTTTCAATAAGCTCCAATATTTGCAAAATATCTCGATCGCTGTGTATGATTGTCAATAGGCAGACTTTCTTGAGAGGGTCACTATGGCACTTTACACCGCGTCTTCATTCAAATCCGAACTCAATGACAAAGGCTGGCGGATGACTCCCCAACGGGAAACCATCTTGCACGTTTTTCAGAACCTCCCCAAAGGCAATCACCTGAGCGCCGAGGATTTGTACACTTTGTTAAAAAATCGCGGGGAAAACATTAGCTTGTCCACCATTTACCGAACTTTAAAGTTGATGGCAAGGATGAGCCTGCTTCGCGAACTCGAACTAGCAGAAGGTCACAAACACTATGAAATAAACCAGCCTTATCCGCATCACCACCATCACCTAGTCTGCGTTCAGTGCAACAGAACGATCGAATTTAACAACGATTCGATTTTGAAAATTGGCATGAAGCAAGCTGAAAAGTCTGGGTTGCACCTGCTAGACTGCCAGCTAACCATTCATACGGTTTGCCACGAAGCTTTGCGGATGGGATGGCCGTCTTTGGTTTCGAGCAATTGGTCTTGTCCGAAGTCGATCGCCCAGAACGGCAGTAGCACCCCGGATGCAATCGAGTGAGAGTACACTATTTTCGCATTTCAAGTACAGTTTGTTACAATTATTAACAAAAATTTTCGGCGCAAGTGCGATTCGCAGTTACGCCGAAACCGGGTTTCTTCAGGAAAATACATCTTTTCAGGAATCAGTCGGAAACCAGAAACCCGATTTCTTTGATGCAGCACTCCGCTGCTAAAAAGTTTGGCTCAACAAATCGTCACTGCTGACACCGTAACTGCGCCCAGCTCGATCGCGTCTTTTGTCACAGCATCAAAAACTCCGGCGATGGGGGCTGTGTAAAAGCCCTTGCCTTGGAGCGGTGTTTGTAATTACTGAATGCTCGATCGACGGAGAGAGTTGAAACTGCTGCTAATCGGAACAGCAGGAACAGCCAACCGCCCAGCTAATCCGTTTTCCAGAGCCGCCAAAGTCGCCGGAGTGGCAATACCTGTCGCCGGCGACAAATTGCGTTCCTGCTGAAAGGACAGCACCGCCAACTCAGTCTCGGCTCCAAATACTCCGTTTACCGGGCCGGGATTTTTGCCCAGACTTTTGAGCGAAGACTGAAGCTGCCGGACAGCAAGCCCTGTATCGCCCCGGCGCAGACTGGCGACGATTTGGGTTCCAGGCGCTGCGGCCTGCCTGTTACCTTGCCGCAAAGCCGATTTAGTGCTGCTATCGACTCTCCCAGTCCCGAACAGTCCCCGATCTCTCTGAAACCGGATCAAAGCTATTTGAGTTGGTCGATCGAACCAACCGTGAATCTGGCTCCTGTAATAACCCAATTGTTGCAGCCGCCGCTGCACAAATTCTACTTCTGGGCCTGTGTCGCCGAGTTCGATAAAATCCCCATTACTCTGGTTGTCATTTTCCCCAGGAAATAAGGTAATTTGAGCAGCCCTCATCTGAGTATCGATAGCGGTCAAAGTAGCAGTGTCAGCGCAGCCGTCAGAAACCAGATGGTAATCTTGCTGAAAACGAGTCACAGCATAGAGAGTGCGTTCGCGAAACTTGCCGTCAACGCCGCCTTCAAAATAGCCCAAAGCCTTTAACTGCCGCTGAATCAAGTCTACCGTTGCCCCTCTGTCTCCGAACCGCAGCCCCTTGCAACCGCCATTTCCCGAGATATCATCCGGAAGCGTAACGGGGGGAATCGGAGTGGCTGCACCAAATAGCAAAGCTAAAGTTTGCCTGTCTGCAACTCCTGTTACCCGCAGTCGATTAATTCGCTGGAAGTATCTCACCGCATTCAGGGTAACTTCGCGAAAACTCCCTGTGGGACGCGTGTTGAAGTAGCCTAACTGCTTCAACCTGCGCTGGAGCTCCGAAACCTCTGCACCCGTGTCTCCAAAACGCAGTTCCTTGTAATTTGTATAAATAGTTTTAAAAGGTCGATCGTCACCGGCAAAACTGTTGAGCGCTATCACAGTATATCGATCGGGCCTACCAGTCAGCGACAGTTGATAGTCTCGCTGAAAGTTAGTCAGAGCTTGTTTTGTTACCGGGCCGAGCTGACCGGTGGAAGCTCTGGGAAAATAGCCGAGCTCCCGCAACCTGTCTTGAACAGAGCGCAAATTTGGATTTCCCGGATCTATTTGAGCAAAAGCCGAACTGGCTGCACTCAACACCGACAGCATCAAAGCCAGAGACAGCAAACGGAAATAAGTCTGACTCGATAATAGGTTTTGCCACTTGGGCGCATCAAAAATTTTCGACTCTGCGGGTGCTTCGCAAACAAGAGCAAGTTCGAGGTAGGCGAGGGATTCCATAACTTTTTAGTGTGAAATTGTGGCTGTGGTATCTGGACAAACTCCCAAAGCTTAGCTTTGGGTTGAAGAGGATTTATTAAGGCTAAGTTTTACCTGTTTGAGCGAAGCACCCGTTTTTGACAAAATTTTGCCTTCAAAAATAATTACAGGTAACAACCAAGATAGCATTGCTGTTTATAGAGACGCGAGTGTCAGGAAAAAAGTTGGCAGCCACATCTTAGCCTTGATGGGGGAAAAATGACCAGTTTTACGGTATTATTGGCTAAGATTTTATTTTGTTATCTATAAAAATATTAGTTAGATCAATTCCGGTTGCACTCAGACATGATACAAACGGAGGACACGGCGAGTCCCGCGCGTCCCTACAATTAATGGGGTAGGGACGCGCG
>JAUBOH010000198.1:0-12040 GCA_036700145.1 Microcoleus occultus BM001215366 | reverse complement strand
TACCTGACTGAAAGGCAAAACTTTCGCGAGGTACTGCTAACGGATCGCCTGCGAAATGCGATTCGCCGCATTAATCTCGATGAAAACGGACAACCTTGGCTCGATGATAGCCGCATCAATAGCGCGATCGGCATTCTCGAACGTTTGGGTGCTTCTAAGCTGATGGAAGCGAATCAAATCGCCACGGATTTACTGCTCAAAGGTACTGTCGCAGAAGGCGATCCGCGGTACGATAGCGGTAGAGAGCAAACTATTCGGTTTATTGATTTCGATAATTGCGATCGCAATGAATTTTTAATTATCAACCAGTTTCGCGTCAATGTTCCCGGTGGACGCAGTTACATCGTTCCCGATCTGGTTTTGTTCGTCAATGGCATCCCCCTCGTTGTGATTGAATGCAAAAGCCCCACCGCCACAGAACCAATGACAGAAGGGATTAATCAACTCTTGCGCTACTCTAATCAGCGCGAAGAAGTTGCCGAAAATGAGGGAGTAGAACGCCTATTTTATTACAACCAATTTTTGATTTCTACCTTTTTTCATCAAGCACGAGTCGGCACAATTGGCGCATCCTACGAACATTATCTGGAATGGAAAGATACCAGCCCGGTACCGATGGCAGAAGTCGCCGCCCAACTAGCTGTAACAAAACTCAGCAGCCAGCAAATCTTAGTAGCTGGAATGTTGCGCCCGTCTCATTTACTCGATATTATCCGCAACTTTACCCTATTCAATCAATCAAGCAGCAAAACAATTAAAATAGTCGCTCGTTACCAACAGTTTCGAGCGGTTCAGGAGGCAATCTGGCGCTTACAAGGCGGCCAAACTCGCCAACAGCACGGTGAGGGCGATCGACGCGGCGGGATTATTTGGCACACCCAAGGATCGGGCAAAAGCTTAACAATGGTGTTTTTGGTGCGAAAACTCAGAACTTTGCCCGCATTGCGACGTTTCAAAATAGCAGTAATTACCGATCGCATTGATTTAGAAAGACAACTCAGCAATACTGCCAGCTTAAGCGGTGAAACAGTCTTTCGAGCTACCAATAAAGACGAACTTAAGGCATTGTTGCGCCAATCTAGCCCAGATTTGATATTTGCGACGATTCAGAAGTATCAGCAGCGCGATGAAGATGCCCAGAATGATTTCCCCCAGGGGCGGGCACGGGGGCACCGCCCCTACCAAAGCGGGGACGGAAATACAATAGGATCGATGCCTGTTCGTAAAGCGGCAGAAAGCACTTCTAGTTACAATGTCAATCCGAAAGTACAGCAACTCGTCACGGAAACCGAGCTATTCCCCATTCTAAACGAGTCAGAAGACATCTTAGTTTTAGTAGATGAAGCCCACCGTACCCAAGCCAGCCAACTACACGCTAACTTGATGAGAGCGTTGCCTAATTGTGCAAAAATCGGCTTTACGGGGACTCCGATTTTAGTAGGAGAACGGAAGCGTACCTATGAAATTTTTGGCGAGTTTATCGATCGCTACACGATTCAACAGTCTGAGGCAGATGGGGCTACTGTCCCTATTTTATATGAAGGTCGCACGGCTGAGGCGTCAGTGGCAGATGGCCGATCGCTCGATCGACTGTTTGAGGATATGTTTCGCGATCGTACCCCAGAAGAATTAGCAGCCATTCGAGCTAAATACGCCACGGTGGGCGATGTTTTGGAAGCACCAAAACTGATTGCAGCCAAAGCTGAGGATATGCTGCGACATTATATTGATACTGTATTACCTAATGAATTTAAAGCACAAGTTGTTGCTAGCAGTCGCCTCGCTGCTGCGCGCTATCAACAAGCCTTTGTGGCGGCTCATCAACAACTGGTAACTCAGTTAGAAAATTTTCACCCTTCTCAAACTAACGACTCGGAAACTGAATTTTTAAGTCGTGCCTATCCGCGATTGGAACTCATCAAAAAATTGCAATTTGCCGCAGTATTTTCCAGCAACCACAATGATGACCCATCTTGGAAACAGTGGAGCGACAAAACCAAAATCGAAGACTCGATCTACCGCTTCAAAAAACCTCTAGTTCATCCAGATCCAACCAAGCAAGACGGTTTAGCATTTTTGATTGTCAAGAGTATGTTGCTGACGGGTTTTGATGCACCAATCGAGCAAGTTTTATATTTAGATCGGTTGATGAAAGGACATGAATTATTGCAAGCGATCGCCCGCGTTAACCGCACCTCTCCTCATAAATCTTGCGGCTTTGTTGTCGATTATTACGGCGTGGCCCGACATTTGAAAGAAGCTTTAGCAGTTTACAGCGATGAAGATATTCAAGGTGCTTTAGTGAGTCTCAAAGATGAATTGCCTAAATTGGGCGATCGGCATCAAAGGGTACTGACAATTTTTCAAGGACGAGGCATACAAGATATAGCAGATGTAGATGCTTGTATTGACCTGTTGCGAGACATGAAAATCCGAGCCGATTTTGCAGTCAAACTCAAGAAGTTTCTGGTAAGTCTAGATATCGTCATGCCTCGCCCAGAAGCATTACCCTACATTCGGGATGCCAAAATTCTCGGCTATATCAATAAAGCTGCTGCGAATCTCTATCGCGATGCTCAACTCAACATTTTCGGTGCAGGAAATAAGGTACGCCAACTGATTGATGAGTATATTATCGCTAGTGGCATCGAGCCACAAGTTCCGCCAATTTCAATTATGGATGCTGATTTTGAGAGTGCCGTCGATGCTCGAAAATCTGACCGCGCCAAAGCTTCGGAGATGGAACACGCAGCCCGATATCATATCAGCAAACACTATCAGGAAGACCCGACTTATTATAAAAAATTGAGCGAACGGTTAGAAGAGATTTTAAAGAAATTTCAAGATAATTGGGCTGAATTAGTCGCAGCATTGCGAGAATTTACGCGCGATTTACAGCAAGGTCGCCCATCCGATGAAACTAAACTTGATGCTCAAACTCAAGCACCTTTTTTAGGGATTTTAGTAGAAGAAATTGGTTTGGAGGGAGAACTCCTGAAAGCCCAGATGGACAAGTTGGTAGAAATTACTGTAGAAATGGTAGAACACATTCGTCAGGAGATTCGGATTGTGGACTTCTGGCGCAATACTCACGCTCAAAATGTGTTGCGGGGCTGGATTGTCGCTTTTCTAGACGATCGCGATGCGATACCATTTACTCGACAGCAAGCAACGGGCGATCGTATTGTAGAACTGGCGAAAGCCCTCCATTCCAGATTAACGACATGAGCGAATCCTTGGTTATTGGCGATCTTTATTTTGCGCTGCAACGCAGTGGGCGCAAAACTGTTGGTATTACAATTGAGCGGGAAGGAGAATTAATCTTAACAGCACCCTATGATTGTCCTCTGGAGGCGATCGAGCGAATTGCGGAAGAAAAACGCTTTTGGATCTATACTAAGCTAGCTGAAAAGGAATTACTTTTTAACGAAAAGACAGAGAAAGAGTATGTTAACGGCGAAGGATTTTATTATTTAGGTCGCAGCTATCGGCTGTTGTTAATCCGGTCACTAACCTCAGCATCTCTGCGCCTACACCAAGGTAGATTTATGCTGAGATATGACCAACAAAGTGATGCTCAAAAGCATTTCATAAATTGGTACATAGAACACGCCCAGCCTTGGCTACAGCATCGGGTAAATCTGTTTGCAAATCGGATTGGTGTTTCGCCTAACACCATTCAAGTTCGAGATTTAGGTTTTCGCTGGGGTTCTTGCAGTATTAATGGAAATCTCAACTTTCACTGGCGTACTATTCGCCTACCGCCTCGCATTATCGAATATATTGTTGCCCATGAATTGGTACATTTACACGAACCGCATCATGACGCGCAATTTTGGAAACGCCTGGAGTGTGCGATGCCAGACTTTGCATCGCGGAAGCAGTGGCTGGCTGAAAATGGTAGCCGTTTTTGAATTTTACTGATGCCTAGGACTGGGTATAAGCATTAACAAGATATAAACGGAGGACACGGCAGTGCCGTGTCCCTACAATTAATGGCGGTAGGGACACGGCACTGCCGTGTCCTCGCTTGTCATTCCAATGCTAACGGAATTAATCTTCCAATGCTAACGGAATTAATCTTCCAATACAAACGGAATTAATATAATATCTCAAACCGATCGCACCCATCGACCATCAATAGTGTAAATAACAACCCTGACTTACTAAAATCCAGCTAGAAAAAGGGGATTGCTACGAGAACCCCCCAAACTATCAAACATCGTTGACATCAGCCATCCATCCATAACACCGGAACCTTAAACAGGCTGAGCCACAATTGAGACACTCAGACAGCAACCGTAACTGATGCCCACGAACCCCTCTCTGGACACGGCACCCCGCCGTGTCCTTACCCGTAACACCTGATGTGTCAAGGGCAAACAACCCATATTACTTATCGGCGGCAGCCTTCAGCGATCGCCCTCAATACAGCTAGCCGCACTTCTGGATGAGCTTTCTCCAGCCCGTTAGCCCGAAAAATCCAGTGCCCGCCGCCCGCGTGTTCGATCGCAATCTTCTGACCGTCGGGCAAAACAATTTGCCACCAATTCAACACAGTGGCTTTAATCATGTGGCACTGAATTTCGTTCAACTGAGCCTCCATGAGCTTCAGTTGACGCATGATTGGATTTTGGGCTGATGACTTCATGATTTTTCTCCTTAAATGAATTTGACAGTTTCTCTGCTTGGATTTCAGTTTGCTTATTTTTCAACTTTATTGCCCTTTCCGGGCTTTTAGCCTTAACTGCCCCATCCGAACTTTTAGCCTTCGCTTCTTCCCTTGTACCACCTTTATGCCCAAGTTTGACTCCAAAACCTTTAGACTTAACTTTCCCGCCCGCAGAAGTTGAAGTCTGTTCCGCGGCCGGCTTCTGAAATTCCGCGTCTAATTGGTCTAAAATCTCTTCTTGTTCGGGAGTGTGTTCTGCTGGTGGCTCTGTATTTCTGGGATTGTATTCGTCAACCAACCTGCCCAAAAATTCCGAAATTGACAGTCCCGCTGCGGCTGCTTTTTTCGTTAAAAGGGCGTAGGTGTCGGTTTTAATCCGAATTTGTTTGAGCCGGAGGTTGGGATTGTTGTCAACAGTTTCGGCAATAGTTATTGCGGTAATCCTTTCTTTTGGTATGACATCCACAACTTCTTGCCACTTTTCCTGCAAAGGGCAGTCGCCGTATTGGTCGGTGATTGCGTGTTTGAACAAAGGGACAACTTGAGCAACACAGCTAGGTAAAACCTCAAATCCGGCTTTGATTAAGCGCAGGCAAATGCCAGCAGATTTGATGATTTGCGTGCAGTAAAAATACTGCCTGCCTAATGCTTGTTCGCAGTAACTTTTAAAAGTTTTGAACTTGTCTTTGTACAATCGCAGTTTTCGGATCGCGTCCAGCATGATTCCTTGCCGCACGTAGTCTAGGAATCCTCTTTTAATTTCGCCTGTCAAGTAGTCTAAATCGTGAAAGGGAGATTGATTCTGGATTTCTTCTTCAAAATCTAGCAGCGGGCCGGCAAAGTGAAAGTTGGAGGCGACATCGCCTAGGTAGATGTTGTCCATAGATGTGGGCACGATCGGGAATGGTTCGAGGAATGGCACAATAGCACGGAATTTAGGCGATCGCAAAGTAGAAGTTTTGGTCTGGATATTTGATACAATTTTGAGCTGGGCACGTCGCTGTGAGGTCGATCGACCTTTTACACGGCATCACCTCCGCCAGAGGTTGAGGGAAAGGGGCTTGAGGTATGCACTCAAGCCCTGTAGATACTAAGGGTATGCAGGTGCAAAAACGATAGACACTACAAGTAAGGCGGTTATTCAAACCTGCATTTTGACGAAAGGAGGCTCGCCCAACCGCTTTGCTGTGTCCACTATTCGTAGTTTAGTCAGACTTGCTGCTTTTGTCAAGGGTAAACTACGAAATATTCTGCACCATGAATCAAGAAGTACGGGATTTATACGAAATGAGTTTGGCAGAAATTAGAGAATACAGGGGCTTTAGTCGCCGAGAGCTTAGCCAGCAACTGACGGGGAAAGTCTCTGAAGATTCTTTGTATTCAATAGAAAAAAGAAAACAAAAACCCAGAGTTGATACTGCTATAGCCATCTGTACAGCCCTAAATATTAGCTTGAAACAGTTCTGTCACTCGATCGGGCTAGATGTTTCAGGACTTGTTGATGATTACGTACCGCCGAGGGAACGCTAACAAACAGAGCTAAATCATGGTCTGGATCTTTGATACAATGCTGATTTGGGCGCGTCGCTGTGAGGTCGATCGACCTTTTACATGGCATCACCTCCGGCAAAGGTTGAGAAAAAAGGGCTTGAGGTATGCACTCAAGCCCGGAAAATACCAAGGCTATGCAGGCATAATGGGTAGAAACTACAAATAAGGCAGCTCGCTATAAACCAAAGCGTTTCCACCGTCCGGCTTGCATGAGCCGCCTTTCTGCTGTCTCTATCTTAAACAACCTTAGTTGTATTTCAGCAATTTGTCAACAACTTTGGTTGTGAATTTCCGATGATATGCCCCGAAAGAAACAAACTCAAGAGTCCAAAGATATACCAGCACTGCAAATCTTGCGGGAGGCTGTTGGTTTATCGCAATCGGCCTTAGCAAAACAAATTCCCGACAAAACCCGCACAAAAACCCTAAGTCAGCAAGCCATTAGCAAATGGGAACGAGGGCTAGACGAACCCGAACTGACAATTGCTCAAATGAAAGCCCTTTGCAAAGCTTTGGGAAAAACGCTTAACGATTTACCTGACGACTTAGGCCCACCAAATCCCGACTGACAACTAAAAACTCCAAAAGCCCGATCGACCTTTCATCGATCAATCCGTAATTTTCCCTCTCAGAGCTTTAATCTGCCCCCGCTTGGTTTTGCTGTCGAGACGCTTGCGCTGAGAGCTCCGAGTTGCTTTGCTGGGTTTGCGCCTTTTCGGGATGACGATCGCACTTTTAATCAGTTCTTGCAGCCGTCTTAACGCTTCCTCGCGATTCTGTTCTTGGCTGCGGTGTTCCTGTGCTTTAATGACAATCACACCTTCGGAGGTGATGCGGTTGTCGTTGAGTTGCAATAATCGGTCTTTGTAGCGATCGGGCAATGAGGAAGCTGGGATGTCAAAGCGCAGGTGAATAGCACTCGCCACCTTATTTACATTTTGCCCCCCCGCGCCTTGAGAGCGAATGGCACTAATCTCGATTTCGCGATCGGGAATGAACACAGTATTAGAAATTTGTAGCATGATTCATTAGTGAGATTAAAGATACTGGCTTCGTTTCTGTAGGGGCAATCCCCCCGTGGTTGCCCCGATTTCAATCGCCAAATAATGTACTTGGTTTAGTATATAAGTTATTGACAATGATTAGCTGTGAGTATAAATTCGATGAGTCTTTTTCGATCCCATAACTCTACGTCGTTAGATTCAGCAAGATTGTAAGCGTTTTCTGTAAATCTGTTGTTGGTGATTACTCTTGCTTTATTTCCTTTGTAATGTCTGACGGCTCCTGCTACTTCTTGAACTGCTTTAATCCCAACTGGATTTTTGCTTCTTTTGGCTTGAACCACCGTTGTTGAGCCATCTTTGTACAAAATTAAATCAGCCCCATAATCTTGACTATCTTGAGTTAAAGTAACACTATAACCCAAGTTGACAAAATGGACTTCTAGAAACTTTTCAAACTCTTTTCCAGTCATTGCATCCACTTCCAGAATACCGCTCTCTGATAAACGTTTTCTTGAGTCTTCTTCTTTAAGTGTATCAAATACCAAGGCTGCAATATCACCGATAACGGCAGCAGCTTTTACTATAAAAGGTCTCATAAAATTACATTGACTTTAAAACATAAGTTTGTAGTAAGGACTTCAGTCCTTTCTTACAGTTTTTGGACAATAAGGACTAAAGTCCTTACTACAAACGACCCGATCGCTCTTTAACGACCAATATATTAAAACCTATCTCAAAAACAAACGTCAAAACAATTTGCAACCCCAGATCAATTCGTAAGGTGCGCCGAAACGCACCCTACAAAAATTAATTAGTCCGTACTACCAGTTTGCAGCGACTCTTTAGCAGCCTGAGTCCACTCAGAGTGGAAGAATTCACCGCGCGGTTTGTCGGTGCGCTCATAGGTGTGAGCCCCGAAATAATCCCGCTGCGCTTGCGTCAGGTTTTGCGGCAATCTTTCGCGTCGGTAGCTGTCGAAATAGTCCAGCGACGCGCTGAAAGCCGGTACAGCGATACCCAGCAGGCTAGCCGTAGATAACACGTCGCGCCAAGCTGATTGGCGATCGAGAATACTCTGTTTGAACTCCGGTGCTAGCAGCAAATTCGGCAGCGCCGGATCGTCCTTGAAAGCTTTTTTAATCTTGTCCAAAAATCCAGCCCGAATGATGCAGCCGCCCTTCCAAATGCGGGAAATTTCGCTCAAACTCAAGTCGTAATTATACGACTTCGAGGCCGCGCTCAACAGCGCCATTCCTTGGGCGTAAGAGCAAATCTTCGAGCAGTAAAGCGCATCCCGGACTTTGTTGACAAACTCTTTAGTATCGCCCTCATACTTTCCGGTAGGCCCGGTTAGTTCTTGAGAAGCTTTGACGCGCTCTGCCTTATAAGAGGACATGATTCTCGCATTCACAGCAGCGATAATTGTCGGAATGCTCACGCCCAATTCCAAAGCACTCATCACCGTCCAGCGGCCGGTACCTTTTTGACCGGCTGCGTCCATAATTACCTCAACTAAGGGATGCTTAGTTTCCGGGTCAATGTACTTGAAAATGTTAGCCGTAATTTCAATCAAAAACGAGTTGAGTTCGTCAGTGGTATTCCATTCGGCAAAAACTTCCTGCAACTGCTGGCCGTTAAGTCCTGCCACGTTTTTGAGCAAATCGTAGGCTTCAGCAATAAGCTGCATATCCCCGTACTCAATGCCGTTGTGCACCATCTTCACGTAGTGACCGGCACCACCAGGCCCGATGAATGTGACGCAGGGGCCGTCATCTACTTGAGCCGCAATTTTGACGAGAATTGGCTCTAGTAGACCGTAAGCTGTTCGCGTGCCACCGGGCATCAAGCTAGCACCATTCAGCGCGCCTTCTTCGCCGCCGCTGATGCCCATACCGACAAATCCCAGTCCGGCTGCTTCTAAATCTTTGGTGCGACGTTCGGTGTCGTCGTAGAGCGAGTTGCCGCCGTCAATAATCATGTCGCCCGGTGACAGCATGGGTTTGAGCTGGTCGATGACTGCATCTACGGCTTTGCCAGCTTGCACCATAACTAAGATGCGGCGCGGGGTTTCTAGGACATCGACGAATTCTGTGAGAGTCTTGGCGGCTACAATGTTTTTGCCGGGGGCGCGTTTTGCCATGAAGTCGTCGGTTTTGGCTGCTGTGCGGTTGTACACAGCTACGGAGAAGCCTCTGCTTTCGACGTTCAGCGCTAGGTTTTCGCCCATCACTGCTAGACCGATTAAACCAAAATTTTGCTTTGTCATAAAAATACTGGGTAAGTGGGAAACTCAGAGTCTTTAGACCTGAGAGGGAATTTACTCTTTGTGGAACAGGCCGTCCAGCCTGTTAAGCGAGCATGATGCAAGATGTCAGTTTAAGTGTATTTTTATATTCAAAAAATTGATGTTTGGTGAATCAGTAGGGTTTTTTTAAGATTTAAGCGATATTAGCGATATTAAAGAGAGCGGTGAGGGATAATAAGACGGATATTAATTCGATCGCAGTAACGGTTGATACAAACAAGCGGATATTTTGGATAAAATTTAGGGGATTGTAATCGCTATGGAAGATTTGCAGTATCTCGCGGCCTGGGTGAAGGAGCAACACGCTCGCGAGTATATTTTGACTTGGCTGCTGAGTCAACAGGGGCTGTGGTGGTCTGATGGGGACATTTATCAGGCGGTTTTGCAAAAGTCGGGAAAGCTTTTGAAAGCTTATGTGCAAAAGAGGCAAGCGGGAGAGTTATTTGAGGGAATTTCTGAGAAGTTGGTAGGAGATGAGAATTGGGATGATTTGGTGGTGAGTTTAGGGCGAATTGTTGCTGTTTATCAAGAGGAATTGCTGAAGTTGCAAGAGCGCGATCGCCGGGGGGATGGGCTAAAAAAAAATTTGAATAGCAAGCAGTTGACTGGGGATTCTTTGTCGCTTTTGGAGGTGCAGCAAGCTTTGCCCGATCCTTACGCGGATACGCTGACTGGAAGATGATTAGTTATTAGTATAGGTTTGTAGTGAGGACTTCAGTCCTCTCTTTGTAGGTTTTTAAGAAATAAGGACTAAAGTCCTTACTACAAACAATATCTAAATATAACTACTAGCTTGACGGGTGAACATCGAGCAGTAAATCCCGTTTGATGCGATCAATTCGTCGTGAGTTCCGATTTCGGCTATTTTACCATTTTCCATCACCGCGATGCGATCGGCTATTTTTGCTAAGCCCAATCTGTGGCTGATGACGATCGTGGTTTTCCCGGCGGCTATTTGGCGGAAGATGCTGTAAATTTCGTGTTCTGTCTTGGGATCGAGGGCGGCGGTTGGTTCGTCAAAAATTAGGACTTCGGCGGTGTCAAGCCGCATGAGGGCACGGGCGATCGCAATTCTTTGCCATTGTCCTCCCGATAAGTCGATGCCGTCTTCTAATTGTTTCCCCAAGGGTGTTTCTAAACCTTGCTCTAAACTGTTGACTTTAGCTGCAATTCCTGCTTCGGAAATAGCTTCGTTAATTGCGGTGTCATCCGAGAGGGAAAGCAAGTCGCCGAAACCGACGTTTTCTCGAACTGTGGAGGGGAAACGGGCGTAATCTTGCATGACGACGGCGATGCGCGATCGCACGTATGCTAGAGAGTACGATCGCAAATCTTTGCCGTTCCAGGCGATCGAACCGCTTGTGGGATCGTACAGTCTGCCGAGCAGTTTGCCAAGGGTGGTTTTACCCGCGCCATTTTCACCGACAAGCACTAGCATTTCACCCGGATTAATGGTTAAGTTGATATCTTCAACGGTGCTTTTATTACTGCCGGGATAGCAGAAAGATAAATCATTAATCTCGATGCCAATTTTATCCTTTGTCAAGGCCGAATCTGGCCTGGTATCTGCTAACAGCGGCAGGCGAGACGACACATCCACAAGCGGAGACTGCAACTCTGGTTTCAGATCCAACAGTTGAAAAATAGGAGTAATACTGAGAGAGAGATCGTACAAATTAGTAGAAGTGTTAATCAGTATTTGCAAACTTTGTTCAACTTGGACAATCAAACCAGAATAAAGTGCCAAATCGCCTAAAGTATAGCGCCCTCCCAAAGCTCCCATTACCACATAAACAAATGGCAAAGCTACTCCTACTCTACTAAACACTGACCAAAAAAGTACAACAATTGCTCCTTTTTTTCGGATTTGCTGCATCTCCGTAAAAAACTGCAAAAACTGACCTTGCCAGCGTTTCAGCCACAGTTCCTGCAAGCCAAACAAACGCAATTCCTTAGCATATTCTTCGCCTGTCAATACTCTAGCCGATAAGTTCATTTCGCGACTTATTTTAGCTTGCTTTTTTTGAACTCTCCAGATAAGTCGGCTGTATTTTCTTTCTATATAAATTGAGGGAGAGGATGAAATCAACATTAGCACTGGCACCCACCAAGCTATCGCAGCAGCAAGGCCGACAGATGGAATAAAGATGAAAATTCCTGTAATCGTCATGCTGACGGTAAATGCTAGTTGCTGTATTTTGGATACTCCGGTTTTCGCGAGTTCTACAATATTTAATAGTTCGGGGTTTTCAAACAGGGCGATATCGTCGAAATTAGCGACTTTTTCGAGGACTTTTCCTTCGACAAATCCTTGAACGCGATCGCGCAAAGATGTCGCCGCAAAGGAGCTCATTGTTTCGAGGGAGTCGCCGATTAACTTGAGACTTAAGACTCCGCCAATACTCCACAGCAATATGGGGTGGGAAAGCATCAAAGCTAATGGCTGTGCTGTTTGGGTTCGCGACAGCAACCGAGATACTTCATCAATGATTAATTTATCTAAAAATA
>JAUBOH010000197.1:5756-12042 GCA_036700145.1 Microcoleus occultus BM001215366 | reverse complement strand
ACGGCAACTTAGAGGACACGGCAGTGCCGTGTCCCTACAATTAATCGGAGGATGGTTTAATTTATCATGGAGTGCGATCGTTTTGTGGTAGGGAAACGGCACTGCCGTGTCCTCCTATTTTGGGGTAAGGAAACGGCACTGCCGTGTCCTCCTTAGCAAATTGCCATCGGCGTGCGATCGGGCGGATCGAACCTGTAACCGTAACCGCGAACAGTTTGAATAAACTGCGACCCAGTGGCATCAACTTGAATCATTTTCTTGCGAATCTGACCGATATGTACAGTAAGAACTTGCTCTTCTCCTGTGTCGTCGCAGTTCCACCCCCAGATTTTTTCGATTAGCTGTTGGCGAGTCCAAGATTCACCGGGATGACTTGCAAAAAAATATAAGATATTAAATTCCAAGGCTGTTAACTTGATAATTTTGCCGTTTAGTGTCACTTCCCGGCGTACTGGATCGATCGCGAATCGATCGAATACAATACGTGATGGAGTGACAGACCTGATGCGTCTCAACACAACTTCGATACGAACTGCTAACTCCGCCAGACCAAAGGGTTTGCAGATATAGTCATCAGCACCAGCAGACAGGGCTTTAATTTTATCAACTTCGTCGGTGCGGCTGCTTAGCATTACCACAAAAACATTAGTACGACGCTGCATTTCCTGGCAGAGGTAATAGCCTGTAGTATCCGGCAAATTCCAGTCGAGAATTACTAGCACAGGCTTGAATTCCTCAAATAATGCTAAAGCACGATCGCCATCTGCTGCGGAATCTACTTGATATTTCTGATTCAAAAAGCGATGAACTAGATTGCGGATGGCTGGGTCATCATCCACAACCAGAATCTTGGGGGTAGTATCAACAACCATAACAAAAATATTTCTTCCTCTTGTTAATGGAATTTAGTAAAACGTAAAGCCCAGCTCGTTCCAGCTAAACAGATTTTTTTCGGGCAATTCTTCTTTTAACTTCGCTTTCAGGTCAAAAGGTTGTCCCCAATCCCAAATTTCGATTTCTAGGCGATCGGCAAAAACTGCGATCGCGAGTTGGATTAAGGTTTCTGAGGGTAGAGTTTTGTGTGCATGGCGAACAGCATTGGTAAACCCTTCGACGAGGGCGAGTTTGCATTGGTGCAAAACTGCTTGGGGAATTGGTAGATTCTCTAACTCCTCGACCCAGTCTAAAACTTGAGTAACAGCACGGATATCACTACTTACCTGAAGGCCAATTTTTTTGATTGGTTGGTTAGAACTGCGATCGGATTGAGGAGTTCGTTGCTCTTGAAGCCAGTTAAAGCTGTTCAAAACATCGATCGCACGCTTAAAAACATCAGCTTGAGTGCTAGGTTGGGGTGGTACTAGACCTGGGTGAAAATATTTTACAATTAACAGACAGTTTCGACCGTCAGAAGTGCGGGTATAACTTAGCTCATCGGCAATTTTGCCCATAAGTTTTATACCTATCCCACCTGACGGAATTTCATCGATGTCAGAGTGCGAATTGCCGAATAAGTTAAAATTCATTTGACTGACCTCTCTTGTTTATCAAAACTTGTTTTTGTGTCTTGATAAAATCATGGCATCAATTTAATTGAGTAAAGTTTACCAGAGGTATAAACTTAGGTATATTAGAGGTCGGTATAATCGAAGTATAGTCAAGGTATAATTAGACTACTGTCACGCTGAGTCCCGTCCCGATCCTTAGCAAAGCTCAGGATGATTTAAGTGCATGACAGTGCGTAAGTTGTAATAAAATTAAATTTGGGGTTAACCTAGATGGATTGGCAAAAATTCCTTAAAGTCGAATCTGGGAGACATGGATTATCGATGGAACAAACAGAAACATTATTAGCACTCTTCTCTTCTGAAATAGCACACCTAAATCAGATAGAGCTTTCAGTAGAATTAAGCATATCAGAAGCTACTGTAAAACAGCGAATGGGAGAGATTTACAAGAAGTTTTCAGCGAGTTTTCCTGAACTTGCCAACCACGAAGGTGCAGGTAAGTTGAGGATTCTGCATCCTAAATTAAAACAGAAGTATTATCAACTATCACCAGCTTCTGACTTATATCCCTACCCTGAAGAATTTAGGTCGTTAATAGAAGAAAAGATTCGGACGTTTTGCGGCCGCCGATTTGTTTTTGATACTTTTCAGCAATTTATCACCGCAAATCCTAACGGTTATTTTACGATCGTCGGGGATGCGGGAATGGGCAAAAGCTCGATCGCAGCCAAATACGTCTGGGAACATCAATCTCCCTGCTATTTCAATATTCTCGTCGAACGCCGCAACAGACCGGAATTGTTTTTGAAGAGCATTCGCCGGCAATTAATTGGCCGCTATGACTTGCCAAATTCAGAAGATGCCGATTTACCAACTTTACTGGCCAAGGTGGCGGGGAAACTCACGGCGGGCGATCGTTTGGTAATTGCAGTTGATGCACTGGATGAAGTCGAACAAGAACCGGGAGCAAATCTTTTACATTTACCGAAAAATCTGCCCAATAACGTATATTTTCTGCTGACTAGGCGACCCTATAGCCTCGATAAAAAGCGGCTGTTAGTAGATGTTCCCGAAAAAGAGTTAGATTTAAGAGACAGCAAGTATGTTAATTTCAATCAGGATGATATCAAAGAATATATTCGCTTTGTTATCAATACCGATTCTGACCATAAAAATAGACTGAGAAACTGGATTCAGACCCGCAACATTCCAGATACAACTTTTGTCGAACAAGTGGCAAACAAGAGCGAAAACAACTTTATGTATTTGCGGTATGTTTTGCCCGCAATTGCTAATGACTATTACAATGACTTGGATTTAAAGCAATTGCCCGACGGGCTGCAAGAGTATTATCAAAGCCATTGGGTAAAGATGGAGATGGAAGCTAAGCCTGGGCAATTACTGGAGATGGTATTGTATATTTTGCTAGAGATTGCCACGCCGATTCCCTGCGAGATGATTGCTGGAATTGCCAAGGTAGATGAATGCAGTGTGGGAAAGGTTTTAGATAAGTGGGTTGAGTATTTGAAAAAGCAGAATGTAGGCAAAGAAATCTGCTATACCATCTATCATGCTAGTTTCCTTGACTTTCTGAAATCCAAACGGGAGATGGATTCAAAGCGGAAAATGTTTCAGGAAGTAAATCAACGGATTGCTGAGTATTTAGAACGGGGGATGGCGTGAGATGGAAGATTTTGCTGACAAGTTAGCGGCCAAACCACTTTCCTATCAACGTGCTTATCTGGGCAGCTTACTGCCAAATCATGTCAAGTCAGGGAATTTAGAAAAGTATTATCAAAGACTGACAGATTTTAACTTTTTGATGGCAAAGATTCAGCATTCTGAGTTTGGGGTGCAGGCACTGATTGATGATTTCGATTTGGTTGACAATTCAGAAGCATTAAGTCACCCAGAGTACAATCCAGAAAAAGTGAAAGCGATTAATTTGATTCGATCGGTCTTGTGGATGTCAGCAGATATTTTAGATCGAGATAAGAGGCAACTAGCAAGTCAATTATTAGGGCGCTTGTTGTACTTTAAAATACTAGAAATTCAGGTAATCCTGGAGGTAGCCAAAAAATGGAAAGCAGCACCCTGGTTGCGTCCTTTGACACCCTGTTTAACTCCCCCTGGCAGGGGACTGCTACGCACTCTTATCGGTCACAGCGACTCGGTAAATGCAGTAGCCGTCACTGCTGATGGCAAGCGGGTAATCTCTGCCTCAAAGGACAACACCCTCAAAGTCTGGGATTTAACCACTGGAAAAGAAGAATTTACTCTGACTGGTCACAGCAACTCAGTATGTGCAGTCGCCGTCACTGCTGATGGCAAGCTGGCAATTTCTGGTTCAGATGACTACACCCTTAAAGTCTGGGATTTAATAACTACAAAAGAAGTGTTGACTCTCACCGGTCATAAAAGCTGGGTCACAGCAATAGCCGTCACTACTGATGGGAAACGGGCAATTTCTGGCTCTTTGGACAACCCCCTCAAAGTCTGGGATTTAATAACTGGAAAGGAAGAATTTACCCTCACTGGTCACAGCAATTCGGTAAATGCAGTTGCTGTCACTGCTGATGGCAAACGGGCGATTTCTGGTTCATCAGATAACACCCTCAAAGTCTGGAATTTAACAACTCGAAAGCAAGAGTTTAGTCTTGAAGGTCACAGCAACTCAGTAAATGCAGTAGCTGTCACTGCTGATGGCAAGCGGGCAATTTCTGCTTCTTTTGACGGTACTCTCAAAGTCTGGAACTTAACCACTGGAAAGGAATTGTTCACTCTCACCGGTCACAGAGCTTTGGTAAAAGCAGCAGCCATAAGTGCCGATGGCAAGCGGGCGATTTCTGGTTCAAGAGACAACACCCTCAAAGTTTGGGATTTGTCAATTGGAAAGGAACTGTTTACTCTCACCGGTCATAGCAACTCGGTAAATTCAGTAGCCATCACTGCTGATAGCCAGCGGGCGATTTCTGGTTCCTGGGACAATACTATCAAAGTCTGGAATTTAACAACAGGAAAGGAAGAGTTTACTTCTGAAGGTCACAGCAATTCGGTAAATGCAGTTGCTATCACTGCTGATGGCAAGCTGGCAATTTCTGGTTCATCGGACAACACTATCACAGTCTGGAGTTCAACAACAGGAGATGAACTTTTTGCTCTCACTGGTCACAGTAAATCGGTAAATGCAGTTGCTGTCACTGCTGATGGTAGGCGGGCGATTTCTGGTTCCTGGGACAAGACCATCAAAGTCTGGGATTTAATAACCAGAGACGAACTGTTTACTCTCACTGGTCATAGCGACTGGGTAAAAGCAGTAGCCATAAATGCTGATGGCAAGCAGGCAGTTTCCGGTTCTTTGGACAAAACCCTCAAAGTCTGGGATTTGTCAATTGGAAAGGAACTGTTTACTCTCACTGGTCATAGCGACTGGGTAAAAGCAATAGCCGTCACTGCTGATGGCAAGCGGGCGATTTCTTGTTCATCAGACAAAACACTCAAAGTCTGGGATTTAACAACTCGAAAAGAAGAGTTTACTCTTGAAGGTCATAGTTACTCATTAACGGTAAATTCAGTTGCTGTCACCGCTGATGGGAAGCGAGCAATTTCTGGTTCAAAAAACAAAACCCTCAAAGTCTGGGATTTAACAACTGGAAAGGCAGAGTTTACTCTCAAAGGTCACAGTGACTCAGTAAAAGCAGTAGCCATCACTCCCGATGGGAAGCGGGCGATTTCTGGTTCAAGAGACAACACAATCAAAGTCTGGGATTTGTTGAGTGGAAAAGTCATTGCCAGTTTCACGGGTGAAAGTTCGATCGCCTGTTGTGCTATTGCCCCCGATGGAGTCACAATTGTGGCAGGCGACGAATCCGGCCGCGTATATTTCCTGCGACTCGAAGGGATGGAGGCACTAACATGAATTCCTCACCTCTGGCAACTCCCATCTCTATCGCTGCTTACCCAAAAGAATTTGCTGACAAGTTAGCGGCTAAACCACTTTCCTTTCAACGTGCTTTTCTGGGCAGCTTACTGCCAAATTATGTTAAGTCAGGGAATTTAGAAAAGTATTATCAAAAACTGACAGATTTTAACTTTTTGATGGCAAAGATTCAGCATCCTGAGTTTGGGGTGCAGGCACTGATTGATGATTTTAATTTAGTTGATGATTCAGAAGCAGTAACTCACCCAGAAACAGCGAAATCCTTGAACTTGATTCAATCGGTACTGTGGATGTCAGCCGATATTTGGGAGCAAGATAAGACGCAACTGCCAGGGCAATTGTTAGGGCGCTTGCTGCACTTTAACATTCAGGCAATTCAGGCAATGCTGGAGGTAGCAAAGCACTGGAAAGCAGCACCTTGGTTGCGTCCTTTGACACCTTGTTTAACTCCCCCTCGCAGGGGATTGCTACGCACCCTCAAAGGTCACAGCAACTCGGTAAATGCAGTAGCCGTCACTTCTGATGGCAAGCGGGTGCTTTCTGGTTCAGGAGACACCACCATTAAAGTCTGGGATTTAACAACTGGAAAGGAACTGTTTACTCTCAAAGGTCACAGCAACTCAGTAAATGCAGTAGCCGTAACTTCTGATGGCAAGCGGGCGATTTCTGGTTCATCGGATAACACCATCAAAGCCTGGGATTTAACAACTGGAAAGGAAGACTTTACTCTTTATGGTCACAGCGACTGGGTAAATGCAGTCGCCGTAACTGCTGATGCCAAGTGGGCGATTTCTGGTTCATTTGACAACACCCTCAAAGTCTGGGATTTAACAACTGG
>JAUBOH010000197.1:0-5656 GCA_036700145.1 Microcoleus occultus BM001215366 | reverse complement strand
CGATTTCTGGTTCATTTGACAACACCCTCAAAGTCTGGGATTTAACAACTGGAAAAGAACTGTTTACTCTCAATGGTCACAGATACTTGGTAAGAACAGTAGCCATAGCTGCTGATGGCAAGCGGGCGATTTCTGGTTCACTAGACAAAATCCTCAAAGTTTGGGATTTAACAACTGGAAAGGAACTGTTTACTCTCAATGGTGACAGATACTTGGTAAAAGCAGTCGCCATAGCTGCTGATGGGAAGCGGGCGATTTCTGGTTCATTTGATAACACCCTCAAAGTCTGGGATTTAACAACTGGAAAGAAACTGTTTACTTTAAAGGGTCACAGCAACTTGGTAAATGCAGTAGCCATTAAGGTTGATAGCAGGCAGGCGATTTCTGGTTCTGATGACAACACCCTCAAAGTCTGGGATTTAACCACTCAAAGGGAATTGTTTACTCTCAATGGTCACAGCAACTGGGTAAATGCAGTAGCCCTAACTGCTGATGGCAAGCGGGCGATTTCTGGTTCATCGGACAACACTCTCAAAGTTTGGGATTTAACAACTGGAAAGGAACAGTTTACTCTCAAAGGTCACAGAGACTCGATAAAAGCAGTAGCCCTCACTGCTGATGGGAAGCGGGCGATTTCTGGTTCATCGGACAACACTCTCAAAGTCTGGGACTTAACAACTGGAAAGGAACTGTTTACTCTCAAAAGTCACAGAGACTCGGTAAAAGCAGTAGACCTCACTGCTGATGGGAAGCGGGCGATTTCTGGCTCAGATGACAACACCCTTAAAGTCTGGGATTTGTCGAATGGAAGTGTCATTGCGAGTTTCACTGGTGAAAGTTCGATCGCCTGTTGCGCGATCGCCCCCGATGGAGTCACAATTGTAGCAGGCGACGAATCCGGTCGTGTATATTTCCTGCGGCTAGAAGGGATGGAGGCACTAACATATTCCTCACCTCTCCTAACTCCCCTTTCTACCGCCACTTACCCACCAGAATTTCAGCAACTCCTGCGATCAAAAACCGAGAATTTTACAGGGCGCAACTTTGTTTTTTCTGCGATTTCCGACTTTCTAAACTCCCACAGCCGGGGTTATTTCACAATAGTCGGCACTCCCGGCTGCGGCAAAAGTTCCATCCTCGCTGAATATGTCACCGCCCATCCTCGCACTATCTATTACAACGCTGGAATTGAAGGCAAAAATCGAGCTGAAGATTTTCTCGCTTCTGTCTGCACTCAACTCATTGACAAATACCTCGCATCCAATGGGGAAACATCCGAAATCCTCAAGCTAAAATCTCAAATTCAAAATCTCGAATCCGATGATGGGAATTGGTTTCTGTCTTTGTTGCTTCAGCAAATTAGCGATAAATTAGCTGATCGCCAAAAATTGATAATTGTCATTGATTCTGTAGATGCGATCGCCCTTACCAGTCAACCTCCCAGCACAAATCTGTTCTATCTGCCGAGGTATTTGGGCGATCGCATTTATTTTATCCTCGCCCGCCGCCCGTTTTTGCGAGAGAAATCCGGTTTGTTAATTGAAGCGCCCTCTCAAACCCTCGATTTAAGAGATTATCCCGCCCAAAATCACCAGGATGCCCTAAACTACATTCAGCAATATCGATCGACCTCACCGGAATTCTGCCAACAACTCGCAACACTCGGCGAAAACAATTTCATGTATCTCAGTCAGATATTACCTGCCATTACCGAGAATTCACAACCCGATGCTAATCTGGGAGAATCCTCACTTTTGTCTGAAATTCCTCCCGGTTTAGCCACGTATTATCAAAACCACTGGTTGCGGATGAAAGGTGATGGTTTATCCGCCGTTGAATTGTCTGTGCTGAAGGTTTTGGTAGAGTCCACAGCAGGTTTGTCTGTAAGTGCTATATCGGAAATAATTGATGAGGATGAATACGATGTTGAAAAAGCGTTAGATAATTGGATTGAATTTTTGAACAAGCAAGAAATTGGTGGAGAAATTTGTTATAGTTTGTATCATGATAGTTTTCGCGTATGGCTGGGAAAACTATCAATTTTAGAATGATCGTACCTATATTTTCGGTGTTTCTGCCTATATTCTTCCTTGTCCAGTCTTCCAGATCCCCCCTAACCCCCCTTAATAAGGGGGGGACAAGAGTAGTCAAAGTCCAAAACGGAAAAAGAGGAAGACTGGAACACTCAAAGTCCCCCTTCTTAAGGGGGATTTAGGGGGATCTAGACTCGACGCTAAACGAGAGATACAAAGGTTTTTAGGCTTATGTTAATACCAATGAACACTGCCGTATCCGCACCCTAAATCCCATTTTTAAGCAACAATACAACCATGAAACGAGCAGTATTTCTTGACAGAGATGGCGTTCTCAACATCGAAGCTGGCTACATTCACAAAGTAGAAGACTTGCATTTAATCCCCGGAGTTGCTCAAGCTGTACGCAAATTAAATGACAAACACATATTTTGCTGTTTGGTTTCCAATCAATCAGGCCCGGCGAGAAATTATTATCCGATTAGCCACGTAGAAGCGCTGCACGAACGTTTGTGCAAGCTATTAGAAAATGAAGCAGGAGCAAAGTTAGATGCTCTTTATTACTGCCCTTATTTAAGCGAAGCCGAAGGTGGAACTAACCCACAATTTACGCGATATACAACTTGGCGCAAACCGAATACGGGGATGTTCGTAGCGGCGGCTTGGGAACACGATTTAGATTTGCGAAATAGTTTTATGGTGGGGGATAAAGCGACTGATGTTGATATGGCTCACAATGCTGGCTGTACTGGTATTTTGGTGCAGACTGGTTACGGGGAAAGCGTGTTGAGCGGGGAGTATCAGCACCATACTAAACCGGATTTTGTTGCAGCAAATTTAGCGGCGGCGGTTGAGTGGATTTTGCCACAATTTGATTAGTGGCATCGGAATTGATATTACCCACAGTCAGGAAACGGCAGTGCCGTATCCCTACAATTAATCGGGCGATGGTTACATCTTTCATCATTATTTGGGGGCGCAAGAAACGGCATTGCCGTGTCCTCCGTTGCCTAGCATTTAAGTCTTTGACAATTGAGTCTTAGAAGAAAGAGCTACGTAAGGAAGCACGACTGTAAAGGTGGTGCCAATGCCGATTTTGCTTTCGCAGCCGATCGCACCTCCTTGCAATTCTACAGCTTTTTTAACAATCGTCAACCCCAAACCGTTACCTTTAATCTTCCCAGTATTCTTGCAGCGGTAGAACATTTCAAATATTTTCCCTACTTCCATTTCAGGGATGCCCATACCTTCGTCTCGGATGCGGATAATTAGCGAGGGAGAGTTACTATTTGTAAATTTGGAATTGCCAAACAAACAGTGAGGAGACAAGCAGAAAATAGCTGCTTTGTCTCCCTCGCCTGCTTGGCGACACTCCAATTCCAAGCTGACTTCGCCGCCGCTTGGGGAGTATTTGATGGCGTTGACGATTAAGTTAGTAATAATTCCGTGCAGCAATTGTTGATCTAATATCGCGCTGGTAACGTTTGACGGGATTAATGTTAATTTGTGCTTGGTTTCATTTCCTAACTGCAATTGATCGAGCAAGTCTTGACAAAACTCGACTAAATTTATCGGTAATGGATTGCATTTGAGTTTGCCTGATTCTGCTCGCCCCATGAACAGCATATCGTCGATTAGCTTGTTCATTTTTTGGGTGGCTGAGTGTACTAGCCGCAGGGTTTTGACTTGGGATTCGTTACTGCTGCGAGTTCGATCGAGCTCCAGGAGTTCCGCAGAGATTAAAATCGCGTTGAGCGGGTTCCGCAATTCGTGAGCAGCCATTGAAATATACTGGTTTTGGCGGTGCGATTTTTCTTCCACCGACTCTTTGGCTGCTTCCGAAGTTTTGAGAGCTTCTCGCATTTTGGTTTCGATTTCGTGTCTGTGTAGGGCAATCTCGATCGCCACCCGCAAATCATTTTGTTGAAAGGGTTTTATAATGTAACCGAATGGGTTTGTAAGTTTCGCTCTTTCCAGTGTTTTCTCGTCAGCATAAGCTGTTAAAAATACTGTCGGTACATCAACTCTAGTTCGGATTTTTTCGGCTGCGGTTACGCCGTCCATCTCACCTTTAAGCACGATATCCATCAGCACTAAGTCGGGTCGATTTTCTGCGACTTTTTCCAGGGCTTCTTCCCCTGAAGCAACTGTAGCTGTTACGGCATAACCCAGTTTTTTTAATCTGCCTGCTATATCCTCGGCCACAATTATTTCATCTTCTACAACCAAAATTCTTATAGGGTTCATATTCTTTTCTTAAATGCGCCGCCGATAATTTAACTCAAGGAAAGTAATATGGTAACAAGTTCCGCACTGACTGTCAATAACCAGAGTTCCATCTAATTGGTGAGTCAACATCCGCACTAATCGCACTCCTAATGTCTCGGCGTTTTCTACATCGAAACCCGCAGGAAATCCGCTGCCATTGTCTTGAATACTTAAGTGAAATTGCTGAGAGGTTATTTCATGAAAATTAATGTTAATTTCACCTTCTAAACTTTGGGTAAAGGCATATTTTAAGGAATTAGAAACGAGTTCGTTAATAATTAAACCGCAAGGAATTGCTGTTTCTATGTTTAAAAAAATGGGGTCAACGTTGAGATTGAATTGGATGGAATTGCTGCCGCAACCAAAAGATTGATACAAATTAGCAACCAAGTTTTCCACGTAAATCGGGAGGTCGATCCGATCGAGATTTTCGGACTGATACAGTTGCTCGTGAATCAAAGCCATTGAATGAATGCGAGTCTGGCTTTCTTCAAATAAAGCTAGCGTCGGTTCGTCTTCAATGTATTGAGCTTGAAGTTGCAGCAGGCTGGAAACTACCTGCATATTATTTTTGACTCGGTGGTGAATTTCTTTGAGCAATACTTCTTTTTCGCGGAGTGCTGCTTGGATGCGGGCCTCGGTAAATTTGCGATCGCTGATATCTTCGCAAATACCCGCGATGCGGTAAATTTTGCCCGATTCATCGTAAATGGGAAAAGCTCGATCGCACACCCAGCGCATTGTGCCGTCTGGCCAAAAAATCCGATATTCGGTACTGGTGGACTCGCCTTCCAACACTCGCCCCATTGCCTCTTGCAACAAAGGTTTATCTTCTGGATACACGCAATCCATCCATTTTAAAGGATCGGCATACAATTCTTCGCGACTGCGCCCCCAGATTTGTTCGTAAGCTGGACTAAGATACAATAAATCGGTCAATTCAGCAGAAACTAGCCAGAAAGAATCTTGGATATGTTCTGCTAGCTGGCGGAAGCGTTCTTCACTTTCGCGGAGCGCCTTTTCGGCTTGCTTGTGTTCGCTGATATCTTCGGCAATACCAACGACGCGGTAAACTTGACCAGCTAGATTTTTAATCGGAAAAGCCCGATCGCGAATCCAGCGAATTTCGCCGTCCGGCCTGACAATTCGATATTCGATATCATCTTCAGATACAACTTTTTTAGTAAAGGTAGCCATAACGCGAGATCGGTCTTCTGGATGGATCGACTCTGCAAAAAAGCGCCCATAAGCGTACAAATCAGCGCAGCTTCGGCCCCAAATTTTTTCGTAACCCGGACTGATATAAATAATTTCCTGGGGTTGAACATTTACCATCCAAAACACGCTTTCAATGT
>JAUBOH010000196.1:0-12093 GCA_036700145.1 Microcoleus occultus BM001215366 | reverse complement strand
CCCTTAATAAGGGGGGGACAAGAAATAGTCTCAAAGTCCCCCTTATCAAGGGGGATTTAGGGGGATCTAGACTCGACTGCAAGCGACATTTATTATGGGTTTTAGTCTTAAGTTGTCACGCCTTGGCACTGCCGTGTCCTTACCCAATACATCCGTTTTTCTACTCAACTGACAACCGCTATCGACTGCAAGCCAAACGTGCAGCCTGCATTTTCCTAACTTTAAGTTTGGTAATATTAAGCGGCTGTCAAAACAGCACAGCACCCGCAGCTAAAAACGGCGAACCCATAAAAATTACACTGTGGCACGGCATCAATCCCCCGCCAAACCGCGACGTATTTCAAACCCTCACGGACAAATTCAACAAAACACATCCCAACATCCAAGTAGAACCAATTTACATCGGCCAGCCAGACCAACAACTGCCAAAAATACTAACAGCAATAGTCGGAAATGCACCGCCGGATTTGCTGTGGAATGTTCCCACAATTGCCGGAAAACTAGCCGAACTTAACGCAATTCAACCCTTAGAAAACTGGCTCGACAAATCGCCCCGGAAAGCCGAAATCTACCCGGCACTCTTCGAGTCAATGGAACTGGGCGGACACACTTGGTCAATTCCCCTAGCGACAAACAACAGCGCTATATTTTACCGTCCCAGCTTATTTGCAGCCGCAGGAATCACAGAAGTGCCGCAGAATTGGGCGCAATTAAAGCAAGCAGCCCGATCGCTCACGCGAGACACCAACGGAGACGGCCGCCCAGACCAACACGGCATAGTGCTCTCCCTAGGCAAAGGAGAATGGACAGTATTCACCTGGCTGCCATTCATGTTCAGCGCAGGGGGCGAACTCACAGCCGAAACCGCGAAAACTTCCGTACCCCAAATAGACAGTCCGGGTGCTCGCGCCGCCTTAGAATTGTGGAGCGACTTGTTAAAAGAAGGTTCAGCCATACTCTCAGCACCCGAACGCGGTTACGAACTCGACAACTTCATCGCCGGCAAAGTCGCCATGCAAATCACCGGGCCGTGGACGCTAGCACAATTGCAGCAAAGCGCGATCGACTACGCAGTGATGCCTGTACCAGTCCTCAAACGCCCCGCAGCCGTCGTGGGGGGTGAAAACTTATTTTTAATGAAAACCTCCCCCGAACGCGAAAAAGCAGCCCTAGAATTCTTAGAATACGTTGTAGGTGAAGAATTCCAAACAGCCTGGGCATTAGGAACAGGTTACTTGCCAATTAACTTAAAATCGAGACAGAGCCAAACTTATCAAAGCTTTGTGGAAAAAACCCCTGTTTTGCGAGTATTTTTAAAACAAATGAACTGGGCCCGATCGCGCCCAATTATCTCAGGTTACTCCCGCCTGTCAGAAAACCTCGGCCGCGCCATAGAAGCAACCCTTCTCGGCCGCAACCCCCAAGACGCTCTTAAAGAAGCTCAAGAGCGTTTGAAACTAACTTTAGATATTGCAGTCAAGTGAGGTACAGATTGGGAATTGGGAATTGGGAATTGGGAATTGGGAATTGGGAATTGGGGATTGGGAATTGGTCATTTACCAGCAAGTAGGTCACGAGAGTCCAGAAGCGCTATATTGCAACAGTCAAAGGGAAATAGAAAAGGGAAAATATTGGGTTTTTGCTGTGAATTCTCCGCTTTCACGCTTATTCGATCGCCAGACTTGAAGCCTCGATTAATTGGTTGAAAATCCATAGGACTAAAGCCCCTGTCACACTTTAACTAGCTTGTAGGGTGCAAGCGCGTCTTGAGTAAAGTTAAGAAAAATTTGGGTTTTCTCAACGCGCTTGCACCGTACTAATTGTGCCAGGGGCTTTAGTCCCGATCCAGTTAAAATCACTCCCGCCTGCAGTTCTAGTCACAAAACGGGTTTCTTGGCCCGGGCTTTACCTCAAAGGTGAGATTTTGCGTCGCTGTTATCGGTTTATTCGGTATTATTGAGCATGGTGCAACGATGTTAGGTGAAATAGAGTTGCGATCGCCCGACACGAAAAGACGCCCGCAGTCGCTCGGTAATAAATCTTTAACAAAAACCAAAAAATCACAGACCGAATGCTTAGCCATTACAGATATATTGGCAAAAAAGGGATGCTCTCGAAATTTATGTGCAGATTCGATCGAACAAAAAAAACCGCTCCCTCAACGGCGCCACAAAAAGTTAGCTCAACAGGTTCTCCCCCTACCTACCACCCATGACCTACCATCACCTAATAGAAACATTTTCCCTACCCTGTGCCTGTCGGGTTCCGCCTGCTGAGACCCCAAAAACCGTCCACCTTTTCCCCAAACGACAATGCAGACAAAGTTCCTTAACGCAATCAAAGGACATTCCTGGCGGTACTTCCTCGCAGTAGGCGCGATCGCCCTGATCTACTATTTGGCGTCACAATTCGCAATTTCCACCCTCACCCTGAGTTCAGAAATTTACCCGATGTGGCCTGCTGCTGGAATTGCCCAAGTCGCCCTGCTGCTGTTCGGGCGGCAACTGTGGCCGGGAATCGCGATCGGAGGCTTCCTGTTCAGCATGAGCGTACCGTCGGCCAACATCGCCACGGCATTGATCTCGGCGGGCGCCAGAACCATGCAAGCGTGGACGGGAACTTATCTGCTGCAGCGCATTAACTTTAGCGCCGGGCTCGATCGGCTCAAAGACGTTTTAGGAATAGTCGGACTAGCAGCCTTGGGATCTACCCTGATCAACTCCAGCATCGGCAGCATCCTCGTGTGCCTGACCGATTTATCTAACTGGAGCAATTTAGGCACGATTTGGGGGACTTGGTGGGTGGGAGACGCTATGGGAATTTTGCTCGTCGCCCCGCTGCTGCTGACGTGGTACAAATTGCCCAAAGTCCCCACCCATCCCAAAAACCTGGCCGAACGAGCGATTTGGCTGCTGCTGCTGCTAGCACTCGGCTGGCTCGTCTTCTGCTCCCGCACCCGCGCCGCCTACGCCCGCTATCCCCTCGAATACTTACCATTTCCCCTAGTAGTTTGGGCAGCCTTTCGATTCGGTCAGCGCTACACCACCCTCTCCAACTTCATCCTCTGCGGCTTCGCCATCTGGGGCATAGCCCGAGGCAGCGGCCCCTTTCTCAAACACGCCAGCAGCATCCCCCAAGCACTGTTATCCCTGCAAGCCTTCATCGCCGTCATCGCCGTCACGGGCTTAGTCTTAGCCGCCACCGTCGCCGAACGCCACCAAGCAGAAGCCTCCCTGCGCGCCAGCGAAGCCAGTCTCGCCAACGCCCAGCGCATCGCCCAGCTAGGCAACTGGGACTTAGACCGCAACACCCAGCAATTGCGGTGGTCAGAGGAAATTTATCGCATCCTGGGACAGCGGCCCGGAAGTTTTGAACCCAGCCTCGAAGCCTACTTGAAATACGTGCACCCCGAAGACAGACAATTAGTCAAAACCTCGATCGAATCCGCTTTATTTCAGCAACAGCCTTACAGCATCGACTACAGGCTGATACTCCCCGACGGTAGCCACCGCACAGTCTGCGAACAAGCCGCCGTCAACTCCCTCTACATCACCAGCACCGTCCAAGACATCACAGACAGAAAGCGTTCCGAAGCAGCCCTGCGTTCTTCCGAAGAAAGATTTTCCAAGGCTTTTCACGCTTCTCCAGTCGGCATCAGCATCTGCACCCTCACAGACGGACGCTTCCTCGATGCCAACGAAAGCTTTTTGCGTTCATTAGGCTGGCTGCGCCACGAATTTATCGGCCGCACCGCCAGCGAGTTAGGAATGTGGGTCAATTCAGAAGATGGGCGGCGGCTTTCCCTGGTGTTGCAGGAACAAAATTCGATCGGCAACCAAGAAATCAAAATTCGCACCAAAGCCGGCGAAGTGCGCGACTGGCTGCTGTCAGAGGAACTCATCGACCTCGGCAGCAGTCAGTGCGTTTTAATCATGACTAGCGACATCACCGAACGCAAGCGTTCCGAAGAATTCCGCCGCGCCGCATTAGCCGCCGAAGCCGCCAATCGATCCAAAAGCATTTTTCTCGCCAACATGAGTCACGAACTCAGAACCCCCCTCAACGCCATCATCGGCTACAGCGAGATCCTGCAAGAAGACGCAAAAGACCTCGGTGCCGAAGAGTTCATCGACGACCTCCAGAGAATTAACACGGCCGGCCAGCACTTGCTAATGCTAATTAAAGATATTCTCGACTTGACCAAAATTGAAGCCGGCCACATCGAATTCCACCTCGAAACCTTCACCATTTTAAATCTGGTTGAGGAAGTAGTTGCCACGATCGCGCCGATGGCAGACAAAAATAGCAATATCTTAGAAATACAATGCCCGTCGGATATTGGCTCCATGCAGACCGACTTGACTAAACTCCGCCAGTCCCTGCTCAACCTCCTCAGCAATGCCTCAAAGTTTACTTGCTCCGGCGCGATTACTTTCGCCGTTACCCGCTTTACCACCCCCTCCGAGGCTGCCAAGAAACCCAAAAAACTTGGATATAGAGGAGGTGGCAAAGCTGAAAATAACTCGTCTCCCTTGTCTTCCTCTCAAGATTGGATCGTTTTTACGGTCAAAGATACTGGCATTGGCATGAGTGCCGAACAGTTAGCCAGAATCTTCGATCCTTTCACCCAAGCCGATTCCTCAACTACTAAGAAGTACGGCGGCACTGGTTTGGGGCTGACGATTACTAAGAAATTCTGCGAAATGATGGGCGGAGACATTACCGCATTCAGCGAGTTGGAGAAAGGTTCTACTTTTATAATTCGGCTGCCAGCTATTCTGGGCGAAACCTCGCTCTTCACCGAAAAGTCTGATAAATAGCGATTTTTGACAGTTATTGTCGGCCGCTGCCAATTTTATTTTTCTCGGCAATTGGCCAATTTTTTCGCTAGCAGGTATGGGGATTTTGAAGATAATTTATCATATTTATCAACTTATTTTTTTGATTTTTTTCTAGTAAATAGAGGGTTCATATCCAATCCGGTAGCATCGGACTTGTATGAAGGGCGGGTTTATGAGATTGTAAATTATGGGCAATTATTATTGGTGAGGGGAGCCCCTACAAAATTTAACATCACACAATACCGATGCTCTCCGGAAATGAGATCGTATCAAGTCCGGTTAATTACTTATAAAACTTATACGGGCTTGCGGGCTTGCGGGCCGATCCCGAGTGAAAAAAAAGTATGATAACTATTCAACCGGACATGATATCATAAGATGTTTAGCTATCTAACCATAATTAAGTTCGCAGTAAGTACGAAAAGTCAAGTACGAAAAGTCCTGATTCATCCACACTCTTAAAACTTGCATTCCGATGCTGCAAACTTATCAATTATATTGTATCAGCCTTCACTGCGATCGCAAAATAGGTTATTTTACGCGACACGCTCTCATTCGGATTGCCTGGTTGATGGCAGCAAAATTCGTTTAAATTAAGTTAAAAAAGTGCGATCGCGATCGCGGGCGTAACAATAAAGCAGCTACTTTCATGCTGACAGTCATCGCCCAGCTTCATCAACCGGCGATCGCCCGCTCCGGCGCTCGAAAGTCAAAACCCAGCTAAAACAATCCAATAATTGGGTGAGCTGGCGGAGCCAGAAACCCGCCAGAAACCCGATTTCTTCACCTAAGTCGAGCCGTCAAAAAAGCGAGTTTTGGCAGAAACTGAGTTTTTGAGCGTAAGTTGAGTTGATAAGATGATATTATTTTTGAGTGTGCGGCCGACATTCAGAGCATTTGTTTGTTGACAACCCTTAAAAGTTTTGATAGTAAATATAATTACGGCAGTTTGAAAGATTTTGGAGATCGGAGACGATCGACTTCTCGATAAAATCTGTGATGCGAGTTCGATCGCGTACCTTTCCACTACAGGTATAGCTGCGTATATATACTATTAATTAAAAAGATATACTGTAGAAAGTTGCCTACAAAGCACCAGAAATTATGCATCCCCACCTCCAGCGCCAACTCGAACAGCTCGGTTTAGCCGGGGAGTCGCCCCCGAACACTGCCGAGCAGTGGCAGCTATTCTTAGAGCAGGTAAGTTGTAGCTACGACAAAGCTCAAAACCACCAGGAACCCCAACAGCAGGCAACTTTGAGCTTTGAAAAGGAGGCGTTCCAGGATTTGGCCTCCTCGCCCGAGTCCCCTCAAGACTCTCCAACAGCTTCAGAATTCGAAGAGCTGCGGGCGCTCGTCAACAGTTTGGGGGCGGGATTGTGTATCCTTGACGCGAAGGGGTTTGTCATCTCGGTGAATCCAGCAGCCGAAGACTTGCTGGGGTGGCGAGAGTCGGAACTTTCCGGCGTTTCGCTGCTAGAGCGGATCGCCAGCCAGCAAAAGAAAGGCCAGAAATCCCCTGTTTTGACCGATCGACTAAGTAAAAGTGAAGATAGGCCGATCGCGCCTACACTGTGTTTACCAGAGGCGATCGCCTCCGGTAAAGCTTGCAGCAATTGGGACGGCGAGTTTCTGTGCCGCGACGGCAAAATTTTACCAGTTTCCTATTTTTTCAATCCCGCAGTGGTCGGGGGCGAAATATCAGTATTGCTATTTTTTGACATTAGAGAACACAAGCGATCGCTCTCGATGCTGCAAGCAGTTCTAGAATCTACAGATGCTGGAATTCTGGCGGTTGACAGCAACGGCAATGTATGCCATTATAATCAGAAATTTGTCGAGATGTGGGGTTTGTCCGCCAGTAAAGGAAAGTTGAGCCGATCGACCATCGGCCAGGTAAAAAAAACCATCCCAACAGGATTCCCCTTCGCCCTGGAAAAATTAAAAGACCCCCAAGGGTTTCTCCAAAACGTAATGAAAGTGTCGGCAATTCCAGATACTCAAATCAGCGACTTATTAGAATTTAAAGACGGAAAAATTATCGAATTAAATTCTTTGCCCTCAAAAGTCGCACCAAACACTTGCGGCAGAGTCTGGAGCTTTCGAGACGTTACCGAGCGCCAAAAAGTAGCACAATCTTTGCAGTATCGAGTAGAATTAAATCAGTTGATTGCCAGTTTGTCAACCGATTTAATCGGCAAGCCAGGATCGGAAATAGACAAAGGCATCGATCGCACCCTGGAAGCAATCGCCACCTTCATCGGCTTTGACCGCAGTTACATCTACCTGCTATCTCCAGACAAAACCAGCGCCGATCAAACCTACGAATGGTGCGCCCAAGGCATCCCAGACCTAAAAAAAGATAGCGCCAACAAACAAATAGACATCGCACAAATTCCTTGGATCGCCCAAAAGCTCGATCGCGCCGAATGCCTCCACATAAGAGAAATCGGCCTGCTCTCGCCCGCAGCCAGAGCCGAAATTGCCTGTTTGAGAGACAGCAAAAATCCAGCAGAATTCCAGGAATTCTCCCCATCCCAAACAGCAACCCCCTCAACAGATCCGATCGCCGATTCCCCAAAAACAGAATTAAACAAACCTCAAAAAAATCAGCAATCGCTGATAATTATTCCCCTAATTTGCAGTAAAAACCTAGTAGGATTTCTCGGATTAGACAGTTGTTGCAACCCCGCAGCCGATCGCGACGACGGAATATCCACTCCTCTAAAAATCCTAGGAGAAATGCTCGCCAATGCCCTAGAACGCCAACGGGCAGAATTCGCCCTGCAGCAAGAGAAATCAAGCTATCGCAGCATCTTTGAAAACGCAGTCGAAGGCATATTCCAGACAACGCCGACCGGGCGCTACCTCAAGGCAAACCCCGCACTAGCCGCGATTTACGGCTACGAAACAGTAGACAAAATGCTCGCCGAACTCGCAAACCTCAACCGCCAACTTTATGTTGACCCCAACCGACGCGCCGAATTTGTGGCCGAATTAAGCGCGCATCGCCAAGTATCAAAATTTGAATCCCAAATATACTGCCGAGACGGCAGCACGATCTGGATTTCCGAAAACGCCCGCAGCATCTGCGACGAAAACGGCAGCGTTTTATATTACGAAGGCACTGTCACCGACATCACCGATCGCAAACACGCAGAATCCGCCATGCAGTCGGCCCTAGAAGCAGCAGAATCCGCCAACAGGGCAAAAAGCACATTTCTCGCCAACATGAGCCACGAACTGCGTACGCCCCTCAATGCCATCATCGGCTACAGCGAAATGCTCAAAGAAGAAGCCGAAGAATTGGGCAGTTGCGAATCAGTCCCCGACCTCGAAAAAATCCGCACCGCAGGCAAACACCTGCTATCGATGATCGACGACATCCTAGATATCTCTAAAATTGAAGCAGGCCGAATGGATCTCTACTTAGAAACCTTCGACATCAATGCCTTAATTGAAAGTGCTGTCGCTACCGCCCTGCCGCTGGTCGAGAAAAACGGTAACACCCTAGAAGTGTACTGTCCAGAAAACCTCAACACCATGCACGCCGACATGACCAAAGTCCGGCAAGTGCTGCTGAACCTGCTCAGCAACGCTGCCAAGTTCACCAAAAACGGGAAAATTGCGATCGGAGTCGAAAGAATTAAAAATGAACAATTAAGAATGAAAAATCAAGAGGAATCTGCCGAAATTTTAATTTCCAACTCCGAATTTTTAAGTTTCCGCGTCGCCGACACCGGCATCGGCATGACACAAGAGCAATTGCAGCGAGTTTTTCAACCTTTCACCCAAGCTGACGCCTCGACTACTAAGAAGTACGGCGGCACCGGTTTGGGACTAGCAATCAGCCAGCGCTTCTGTCAGATGATGGGCGGCAGCATTGAGGCCAGCAGCAGCTTGGGTTCCGGCACCACTTTCACCGTACTCTTACCCCGCGCCATCAAACAGCCGGAAATCCCCAACAAAGTCCGCGACAGCACTAGCCCTCCTGGTGCCTCTGGTGTCGGCACCGTGCTGGTAGTTGACGACGACCCGATCTCGCGGGATTTGATCCAGCGCGCCCTCGCTCGCCAAGGACTGCGCATCGAAGTCGCCGGCGGGGGCGAGCAAGCTCTCAGGCTGGCTAAGCAACTGCGGCCCGACGCGATTACCCTCGACGTGATCATGCCCGGAATGGACGGCTGGGCGGTGCTTTCGGCCCTGAAGGCAGATCCTGACCTTGCCGAAATTCCCGTAATCCTGCTATCCTTTGTTGGCAACAAAAGCCTCGGCTTTGCATTGGGCGCTTCGGACTACCTCACCAAACCAGTAGACGGCAAACGGCTGGCTGCCTTGTTGAACAAGTACCGACGCGACCAAAACGGCGTTGCTGCTAATAGTTTGCCCTGTCAGATATTAGTTGTGGAAGATGACGATGCTACCCGCAAAATACTGCGGCGCATATTAGAAAAAAAAGGCTGGGCTGTGGTGGAAGCTGACAGCGGACGCACTGCTCTCGAACAGCTAGCAGTTGCTCGCCCGCACCTGATCTTGCTGGATTTGATGCTCCCAGAAATGGATGGTTTTGAGTTGATCGCCGAACTTCGCAAGTCGCATTCTGAAGATCCTATACCGATTGTAGTTATTACTGCTAAAGACCTGACGACCGCCGAAAGCCAGCAGCTCAACGGCTATGTCGATCGGGTGTTACAAAAGGGAGTCTACAGTTGCGATACTTTGCTGCGCGATGTTCGCTCTATAGTCAATGACAGGCTCGATCGCAGGTACGACTCGAAAGGCAAGGAGGGAACCAATGGCTAAAATCCTGTTGGTCGAAGATAACGAAATGAACAGGGATATGCTTTCCAGGCGTCTGACTCGCAAGGGACACGAGGTGTTTATTGCCGTTGACGGTGCTGAGGGGGTGTCGATGGCGCTCGCGAAAGTACCGGATTTGATTCTAATGGATATGAATCTGCCGGTGCTGGATGGGTGGCAAGCAACGCAGCAAATTAAGGCTGCTGCTGAAACTAGCACAATTCCAGTGATTGCGCTGACGGCTCACGCCATGACGGGCGATCGCGAAAAGTGTATGAAGGCCGGCTGCGACGACTACGACACCAAACCGGTCGAGTTTCCCCGACTTTTGGGTAAGATTGAAACGCTTCTGAAAAAGGCCATGCAATGAAAGGTGACGAGAGCAGTGTTCTGGTTGTTGACGACAATGAGGTGAACCGCGATTTGGTGGCGGGCCGACTTCAACGTCAAGATCGCGCGGTGAGTGTTGCTGAAGACGAGTTTCAGGCTTTGGAGATGATGCGCTCTGGGCCTTTTGATTGGTTTCTCCTCGACATTATGATGTCCCAAATGAACGGCTATCCAGTGCTAGAACATCTGAAGGCAGATGAGAAGTTGCACCACATTCCGGCGATCGTGATTTCGGCGGTGGATGACATCGACAGTATCTTTCGCTGTATTGAGTTGGGGGCGGAGGATGATCTTCCTCAGCCTTTTAACCTCGTGCTGCGGGCGGCTCGGATCGGTGCTTGTTTGGAAAAGAAGCGGCTCCGAGATCGGGACCAAGCCCATTTGCAGAAGTTGGCCGAGGAACAGTCCAAGTCCGAGCGTTTGCTGGGGAAGGAGAACACCAATGGCTAAAATCCTGTTGGTCGAAGATAACGACATGAATAGGGATATGCTTTCTAGGCGTCTTGCCCGCAAGGGATATGAGGTGTTTATTGCTGTGGACGGTGCTGAGGGAGTATCGATGGCGCTCGCGAAAGTACCGGATTTGATTCTGATGGATATGAGTCTGCCAGTGCTCGACGGGTGGCAAGCCACGCAGCAAATTAAGGCCGCTCCTGAAACTAGCACGATTCCGGTGATTGCCCTGACGGCTCACGCAATGGCGGGCGATCGCGAAAAGTGTCTCGCGGCCGGCTGCGACGACTACGACACCAAACCAGTGGAGTTTCCCCGACTTTTGGGTAAGATTGAAATGCTTCTCAAAGAGGCTATGACATGAAAGGTGACGAGGGCAGCGTGCTGGTTGTTGACGACAATGAGGTAAACCGCGATTTGCTGGCCCGCCGACTTCAGCGTCAAGGCCACCTGGTGAGTGTTGCTGAAGATGGTCTCCAAGCTCTGGAAATGATGCGAAGCGAGCCTTTTGATTTGGTTCTCCTAGACATTATGATGCCGCAAATGAACGGCTATCAGGTGCTGGAAAATCTGAAGGCCGACGAGAAGTTGCGCTACATCCCGGTGATTATGATTTCGGCGGTGGACGACATCGACAGTATTGTCCGCTGTATTGAGTTGGGGGCGGAGGATTATCTTTCTAAACCTTTCAATCCAGTATTGCTCAAGGCTCGGATTAGTGCTTGTCTGGAAAAAAAGCGGCTGCGGGATAAGGAGCAGACTTATCTACGCGAGTTAGCCCAGGAAAAGGAAAAGTCCGAGCGTTTGCTGCTGAATATTTTGCCAGGCCCGATCGCCCAGCGCCTCAAAGAAGGGGAAATTACGATCGCCGACAGTTTCGCTGAGGTAACAGTCATGTTCGCCGATTTGGTGGGTTTTACCAAGCTTTCGGCTCATTTGTCGCCGGCGGAGTTGGTAGAATTGCTCAACGAGATTTTTTCGGCTTTTGACGAGTTGGCCGATCGCTACGGACTTGAGAAAATTAAGACGATCGGCGATGCTTATATGGTAGTCGGGGGCTTACCGAGGCCCAGCGACAACCACGCTTCTGCGATCGCCGAAATGGCGATCGACATCCTAGCAGCAATGACGAAAATCCGCACCAAAGGAGGTCAGCCGCTCAGCATCCGCATCGGCATCCACACAGGCCCGGTGGAAGCCGGGGTAATCGGCACTAAAAAATTTACCTACGACTTGTGGGGAGACACCGTAAATACAGCATCCCGGATGGAATCTCAAGGCGTCCCCGGCGGCATTCAGGTGACAGTTGCTACCTACGAGCGCCTGCGGGACAAGTACGTTTTTGAAGAGCGCGGCGTGATTTCGGTGAAAGGCAAAGGTGATATGATGACCTATCTGCTGGTGAGCAGAAAGGCTTAATACTTGTCAGTAGTCATTAGTCAGTAGTCATTAGTGTTTAGTCATTGGTTATTGGTTATTTGTTATTGGTTGCTTGTCCCATTTTAATTGTTGTTATATCAATTCCGGTTGCACTCAGACATGATAAGCGAGGAGACCGCGAGTGCCTTTGTCCCTACAATATTATTTTCGGTAGGGACAAAGGCACTCG
>JAUBOH010000195.1:0-12104 GCA_036700145.1 Microcoleus occultus BM001215366 | reverse complement strand
CTAACTCAGGCATTGTTTCCTGTGTTTCGCCAAATTGCTGTAAGAGGGAATATTCTGCTGCTGTTGCTGTGTCGAGAAGTGCGACTAACCGCTGTTGCAATCTGAAAATAGTGCTGATAGTTTGGTCGGGTAATTTTGCCATGACTTTGAGTTTTTAGTGACAAATTATCAGTATAATAGCACTTCAGGATCGCCAATCAATCTGTCATAATTTATTTAAACCAAAAAATCATATGTGGGTAGAGATAACAGCGCTAAATCAGATTCCCGAATCGGATATTTTAAAGGCTAAAGTTGAGGGTATTTCACTAATTTTGAATCGTCAAGGTATGAATGTGACTTGTTACCGCAATGCTTGCACTCATTTGGAATATCCGATTGACATGGGTAAGGTAAGTGACGGTATCATTACCTGTCCTTTTCACAAATTTCGGTACAAGTTAGATACTGGTAAATGTTTGAATGCACCCGATTTCCTGGAATCTTATCCGGTGAAGATTGAGGGCGATCGCGTTTTTGTGGAAATTGGTTCGTAGTGAGGACTTTAGTCCTTCTTTGCTAAAATTCTGAGGACTGAAGTCCTCACTACAAACTTGTAAGAATGCGATCGTTGAAATCCGACAAATTTCAACGATCGCACTTTTAATCCTCAACCTATCACTTTCGCGCGCCGTTGACGGAGGAAAATCGTCAAAAGCCCGATCGCCCCAACGATCAAAAGCAGCCATTCTTCCGGTTCGGGAACCCCAGAAACATTCAAAGGATTGTTCGGTTTAGTCAACTCCTCCTTACCGGATTCTACCTCTCTGTCAAATCGATCTTTTTTGCCTTCCGCCGCCTTTAGCTGCTCTCTTTGCGCGTCATTAACCAACACAATCATCGAAGAATAAGGCGTCACCACCTTGAAGGTTTTAGCCAGCGAGTGCATCGCATCCAATTGAGTCAATTGATTTGAATTTTTCTGCTTGCTAAGTGCCGCTATTAACTGCCGCGCAGCTATGGGTTTAAACCCTTCATTGTCACCATCTGTGATTCTCGAAACCGCTGCCGCCTTCGGAGTTTTGGCATAACTCCAAACATAGCCATCAACAACGTTAACTGTAGATTTCCCCGATGCTGCTGTCGTCGCTACTCGCTGCATCACCTCTTTGATATCTGTAGCAACTCCGCCGCCACTATCTTGAATTACCTTTAAAGTTGCGTCGTCATAACCGGGTGGTAAACCTCCCAAATGCACTGTCCATAAGGGTGAGGGCATGGAAACGCTGGTTTTGCGATCGTCCGATAATTCGTAACTATGTCGATCGCTCACCACAAATACAGTATCGTAAATCTTATCGCCCCGCAACTGTGCAAACTGTTGCAGCATATCCTTAAGTTGGATCGTACCGTAAAACGTTAACTTGCCAGCATCAAAACTGCGTAAATCTTCCACCAACTTAGGCGGCATTCCCGCAGCACTAGCCACATACAAATCAACCGCATTTTTGGCTGCTGTATTGGATTTCAACCATTCAAAAGTCTCTTTTACCGCCTTAATTTCCGCCGCCATACTGCGGGAAGTATCCAGCACAACTGCAAATTTTTTGCCCTGCGGTAGCGAGTAATTTGCATCAACCAGTGGCTTAGTAAAAATCGTATTTTCTCCCGGTAAATTCGCAATCTGTGGTATTGGCTGCTGTTGCGAAACTGCCTTGACAAATGGTGGTAGCCAAATTTCTTTTGCCTGTTGCCCACTGTAGTTTACCTGTTTTCCGGCGATCGTGCGACGAGTATTTTTGTCCCAAAAAATGTTACGTTTTTCAGCCAAAACAGGCATCGCCCAACCTTGCGGCTGACGCATAACTTTGTAAGTAAGCCACAGATTCATCTCCGTTGGGGCATTAGTTGATGTTCCCGAAAACTCTCGTTTAACCGGAATTGGAAAAGCCCGCAAGCGGTATTGTTTGGGGCCAATTTGTTCTAGCAAAGCCGGATCTACATTTTCTCTCACTTGCTGATTGTAAACTTGCTGCGCGGCACCGCGAGGCGATACAGTAAATGCAAAACGCTTCTTCAAATCGCCAGTATCACCCAACCAAACTCCTGTAACTGCGGCGCTTTCCGGCAGGGAAAAGTAGTAGAATACTTCTTGCAAGTTCTGCGTTTGATTTTTGTAAACTTCGTAGAGTTGAACATCAGCCCAATCACCATTTTCTGTGATTGTAACTTCTTGCGATTCCAGCCATACTTTTTCTTGATTCACATTCAGCAAACCAGCTTTAGCTTCTTCGCGGTTAGATGTTGATTGTACCGCGTGCTTTACTGCAGCTGTGTCACCTTTTTGAATTTCGGTATCGAAGAATTCGCCGTAAAGTTTTTCCGCTTTTTTAACATCCGATCGAGAGCCTTGATACAAAAACGGCGACATTAAAAAATTATAGCTGTTCTGCACAGCCTTAGCCGCTGATTCTGGCAAATTAAAGCTTTTGTACATCTCATAAATGTGGTTGTTTTCTCCCACAGTGCTGAGGTAGCGGTAATCGGATAAATAAGCATTGACTAAGCCCGATCGCACAATATCAGACTTGGCTAACAAAGTTTGGCGCACAGTGTCATTTGCTGCGGGAGTCGCTAGCATTTTCAGTGCTTGGACTTGTGGCTGCTGCTGCAAAGCTGCGAAAATAGCCAGCCAAGCTGCTATCACTCCCAAACTTCCCACAATTGCCTGATTTTTTCCGTATTGGAAACTGAAACTATGCCATATTTTACGTCCAGATTGGATGTAGAGAAAGCCATATAGCAAAGGCATTGCCACAAATAGGCTACAGCTTGCACCAAACAACATTAAGGACAAGATGAGCCACATGGTTCCACTAAAGAAACCATATTTTAACATATCTAAAATTGGTGCAACCCATGTAAAACTAAAGAAGACAGTAACTGTAACAACTGCCACTGGCAGAGCATAAAACATCAGCAATGTAGCCGCCCAAACTCCAATCAGCAACATTAAACTGTGGCATCCTAACTGCAACCATGCTTTTTGCTTGTCTCCTATTAATTGTGCTCGATGATGATTTGTACTGTTGGCAGATTGAGAGTCTAAAATATTTTGAGAATTTTCTCTTTTTCCGAGATATCCGTACAACATTTCTACTAAAAATGCTACCATGCACAAGGCTAATGTACCGATAACTTGAGAGCTAGCTGGAGTTAGTTCTCGCAGCACAAACAGCCGCAGCAAACACAACAAAAACAGCGGCGCTTCTACGCCGTAAAACAAGGGCATTAGCTTTAGAGGCTGATTTCTAAAATGCTTCGCCCCTATGAGCGTACACGCTGTCGGGACTACGATTAAAGCTGTCAGTGTCAAAGAAAACTCTAGCGGAATGATACCGTCAATTGTCGCCATAATTAATGGCCCTGCTAATAACGGCAAAATTCCTAGATAAACAATTGATAAAAATGTCAAATTCCACAACCAAAAAATGGCTTGAAAAGTTGCATCAAATACTGGTTTAGTTTTCATTTACTTCTCCTTTTAAGCTTTGCTTGACGGCATTGTAGACATTGGTAGCAAAGTTTTGCACTTCATCATTTTCAGGATTTATGGAATTGTCGAAGAGAATGGAAACTAGCACCCAAGTGTGATTTTTGTGGGTGATGTCGCTGCTGATGCGGGACATGAAGTTATCGGTAGTTTGCTGCGGAGATTGCAGCCAGTATGTAGCAGATAGTTGGTTGTCTTTGAGAGACAGCCAGCGCGCCGTTACAGCAGAAGTTAGCTGTTTTCTTTCTATGCGATTGACGGGGATGCCGCTGGCTACAAAACACAACTCCGGTGCGTGATAAGTTTGCCAAGATGTGCTGGCTACTGTGAGCATGGAACCGCGCAAGTTGCCTGACACAAATCTCTTTTTTTCTGTTTTTGTGTCTGGGTAATTGCCAAAGAATCTTTGTTCGCTGGCATTTAGCGGGATTGATTCGGATACAATTTGTTGGGGGAATTTTAGCGGGGCGATCGCTAATTTTTCAGTTTCTACATGATACAATTGAGAAATCACTGCTAAAACAGCCACCGCCGCAATTAGTGCTGGTTTGGCTAGAGGCTGATTTTTCAAAATTTCTGAATCCCGCTGCGAGTCAAAGTTATTATTTTTGGGTGCGGCCAATTTGGAAACTTTTTGCAGCATCAACCAACTTAAAAAACAAGCGCAAACTAAACCGACAATTCCCAGGGGTACGTGCAGAAATTCTGCATAAGTTGGTTGTTTTAAAACTTGGGAAACCAGCACTAATACGGTAACTCGCAAAGCGTTTGCAGATACTAACATTAAGAAGTTAGCAGCGCATACTCCCAGCCATTTTAAACTCAATTTGCGGCTTTCTAACCAGGTAGCAGCAAGTAAAAATAGTGTCCCCATTAAGAGGGTTTTAATGCCGCTGCAAGGCACATCGACGTGAGCGATGCCGTTTTCCAAGACGATGATATCGTAGGAAGAAATAGCCCCAATGTGCAGCACTGAGAGCAATTGTTCTACTACCTGAGCAGTAATCACTCGCGCTGGTAAACCCAATCCGCTATTAAATTGACTGTTGAAGGGCAGAATACAAGCCAGCAAGCCAGCAACGGGCAAGTTTTTTTGCCAAAAATTGGGCTCTGAAAACAAGCCGCACAGCCCGTAAGTTCCGAGGATAAATAGCAGTACGATAACTTGTTTGATATCAATTATGTACTGAAGGGCGATCGAGCAAATGCCCGCGCCCAACATCAACAGCAGCGGATAGCGCCTCAAAACGAAATTTGGCGAAAATCCGGGCGCTCGCTCGGAGTTGAGAGTCGATCGCACTACTAATGCTACAATCAGAAAACCAATTACTACCTTGTACAGTGTCGGTATCTCAACAAACGAGGATAACAGCCAATTAAATGCTGAGATATTGGCCAAAAACCAAGTGAGCCACAGTAAAAAAGGAGCTAGCCAAACCAAATTAACCGCCCTATGGGGAATAACAGAATCTGAAATTCCAGAATCAGGAACATTGGTGCGCTGCATGATACCGCTTGACATTCACGTTGGTGACATCTTAGCTCAGCAAAATTGGTAATGCCTAGATCGGTAATTTAAGTTTTGTCAAGCTTCTATTTTCTGTACAGAAAAGCTAGCGTTATAATAAAAATTTTATCGGAGGTAAAAATGAGCGAAAAAAGTCCGGGATACAAAATTGTTAGCGATAACCGACAAGCGCGCCATCTCTATGAAATTATAGAGACTTATCAGGTGGGGATCGAGTTGAAGGGAACCGAAGTAAAATCAATTCGGGAAGGAAAAGCCAATTTGCGGGACGGATACGGCTTAGTTAGGAACGGCGAACTGTGGCTGATCAACGTTCATATTTCTCCCTGGAGAAGTGCTAGCAACTATTTCAATCACGAACCCCGCCGCACCCGCAAATTGCTGATGCACAAGCAAGAAATTCGCAAATTAATCGGCAAAGTGGAAGAAAAAGGCTTGACGTTAGTGCCGTTAAAAATGTATCTGAAAGGCGGCTGGGTAAAACTTGATATTGGTTTGGGGAAAGGTAAAAAACTGTACGACAAGCGCGAAGATTTGAAGAAACGGGAAGACAAGCGGGATATGGAACGCGCGATGAAGCAATTTTAGTCATCAGTCATCAGTCATATCCTAAAAAAGCAACTGAAACTCTTGCTAATCCGAGGTTTTAATGGAACAGTCCCGGACGCCGAACCTGTATATTTAGGGTGCGGCGTGCATGGAGGCTTACGGCTATAATTCGCGCGTCAACCCATTTTTTGAGCTTAGTGCTGTTGAATTTCTGGGGATGTCGGTTGGTGACTGATTATTTTAGGTCGAGTCCGGTTAATTACCGATCGTCAAATTGTTAGATATCCCCGTAGAGGATTTAGAGGACGAATGCCGTCACTGCAAACTTAATTATAGTTATTTCACAAGACTCGATTTTATGTCCTAATACAGTCATATCAAATCTTCTCTTCATCGGAATGATATGAACGCAGGACACGGCTTGGCCTTAGTCCCTACAATTAATGGGGTAGGGACTAAGGCCAAGCCGTCTCCTCCGTATCTTATTCGCTCTCTCAGCAGTCCGGCCTTTTTCCCTTTGCAGCTTTCTTTTCCCTAAAAACATCCGGATCGCTGGTGGAGTGCCATGAAGAATCAACCTATGCTCGAATACATCTAGGTAATCGCAGCATTACGCAAGCATTAGGCTGTGGAGCTGCAAACTCTTATGAGGAATGGGTTCAAGCCTTCCTTCATTTCGTAAGATTATGATGTCATTAGGGTGGCAATTAAATGTGGCAAACAAAATATCACTTAACTCTCAAGTTAAAATATGCCAAAAACGACACCATTAGCTAACATTTTTAATGTCATGAAAGAGCCAGGGAAAAAGTATCACCAGTCGAAGTTGGCGGCCTTCCTATTAATGCTAACAGTAGGCTTTGGCGGCTGGCAATTTGGGTTGCCGGAACTCGCATCATTTTTTAACAATAAAGGTATTGAAAACTACAAAGCCAATCGATTAGCTGATACTCAACAAGCCTATGAGTTAGCGCTATCCCTAGATCCAAAAAGCCGACCGGCTCTTTATAATTTGGGATGGCTTTGTGAAGAGGTACAAGATTTAGAATGTGCCCGAGGAAAATATATGCAAGCTGCCAAACTCGGTATGCCCGCTGCTTACAGCAATCTGGCTCGATTATATATAGTTGAGAAGAAAAACTATGCCGCAGCCGTTCACTTGCTTTGGCAAGGTTTGAAAGTAGCTGAAGACGATCGAGTTAAATATTCTTTACTCAAAAATTTGGGATGGGCTCGGCTGAAACAGGAACGATATTCCGAAGCGTTGCAACATCTGGATGCAGCGATTAAGCTTGATAGTGAAACACCAGCAACTTATTGCTTAAAAGCTCAAGTCCTAGAAGGGATGAAAAAGACGAAGGAAGCACTACCCCAGTGGAAAAGTTGTCTAAAGTATGCGGATTCTCAAGAATTCGATGAGGATATATGGATAGGAATGGCACGTCAACGATTAAAAGAGGAAAAAACAAATAAATGAAACGCACAGTTTTGCTTTCATCAACCATACTGGCAATTATAACGGTAATGGAGCTGAGTCCAGCCTCAAAGGCGCTGCCAACTCCTGTGACTGTTAGACCTACAGTTAATGAATCCGTCGAAACGCCGTTCAACTCGAATCAGTCAACGTCGTGGCGGAGGTGCAAAGATAAAGATGGTGGAAATTATCCGTGCCCGAGGTTCGTCATGCCTTCGGAGAGCGAAGAATAAGAGTTATTTTCCAGAAATTTTGTAGAGTGCGCCATCAGCGCTTCGATAAGAACAGGTTGTGTAGTATGTAGTAGTATTATGTAGGGTGCGCCAGCGCACCTTTATACTATTTTAAATTCGAGATTTTAGATTAAGAATTGGGAAGGATATCAATGATATCAATTCCGGTGGCATCGGAATTATCAGGGCGATCGCGTCGTCTCGAAAAGCGGCACGGATAGCGAGCGTCTCGATCGCACTTATATTATCCCAATATATTATTCAGATGCAGCCGGATTCGATCTAATTTGTGTTTACCTGCGGGCGATCTCATCGGCAACGCCCAATTTTAGAGCCACCAAGTACCGATATTTACAGCATCCGCACCGGGCGGGGAGAAAACCCCGCCAGCACTTCAATCTACTCTCCCTCAGTCAAAGCTGAGTTTTGTTGTTGCTGCGAGTTGCTGTAAAAACTAGCAATAATCGCCACCATCAACCACCAAAGCATATTAACTTCGGGCCGATACCAAACAGTATCGACGAAACCGTGGGCCATCATTCCGGCTAAAGTTGCGATCGCCCCAATCAACCAAAACCCCTGATTCGATTTAAGATTTGGGGATTCTTCCTGCGAGTTAGAGCTGTTAAATTGTGCATCGCGCAATTTTTTTATCTGCAACAAACCTTGATTGATGGTAACAGTCATCAGCCACAGGAAACACATTAAACCGATAAAACCGGTTTCCACCGCAATTTCTAGGAGCACGGAATAAGCACTCAGAGCGGTGAATTTCGGTCTCATATACAGCGGATAAACTTTATTAAACGCAGTGTTTCCCGGCCCAATTCCGAGAATTGGTCGATCGTGAATCATCTTAATCACCGCAGTCCAAACATTAATCCGAAAATTGTTGCTGCTGTCGCCGCGGCCGATAAACATACTTGAAACTCGATCGCGCAGCGGCTCCACCAAAGCCACTCCCAAAATTAATGCCCCAGCCAAACCTCCTAAGCCTAATGGCAACGCCCAAGTCCGCCAGAACTTAGGCATCAAAGGGCTATACCAGTACCAAAGCAGCACTAAAAACACCACAAGCAAAGCCACAAAACCGATCCAAGCACCCCGACTGTCGGTGTAGCGCAAACACGCTAAATTCACCACCAACATCGTCAGCGCTAAAAGTTTTGTTCCCCATCCTTTCCACACAAAAAGCGCGGCTGCGCTCAATGCAATTGCCGGCAGTAAATAAGAACCGAGCAAGTTTGGATTGCCCAAAAAGCTGTAAACTCGCGTGACATTGGCTTGAGTAGAAGTGGGATCGTTCCAAGTCGCTAATGGTGGCACTTTATCAATCCACTGCCGCACGCCGTAAAAACTGACAATTAAAGCAACATTAAGATATACGGCAATTAACCAGGTTCGCCAGCGGGAATCTCGCAAGATCCGCGCCATCAGCGCAAAAAACAGCAAATACAGCGTTAGCTTGCTCCAACCTCCAAAAGCGGCGGCTTTCACCGGCGACATGGCGGTGGCGACGGTTGCAATGCCCCAGTACAGGAATACTAGCAAGTGAATGGGTGTAAGGGCGATCGCGCGATCGTCCGAAACAGTCAGCAGCACCCAAAATGCAGCGCCAGCCGCCATCAACACCCCCACCAAGGCATTGTTCACAAACGGCCCCAAACCGAACGTCAAGGCCAGCAAAACAAAACCCAGGGGTTCGGCCCACTGCATCAGCCAGCTACTCTGCCGCCAACTGCGCGCATTGCCGATCGCCAAATTCAATAAATAACTGCCATTTTGCCACTGAGAGAGTGGAAAATTTGTCAGAGTTAACTGTTGCCAAACTGAATTCATTTTTAGATTGGGAATGGGGAATAGGGCATCGGGAATGGGGAATAGGGCATCGGGAATGGGGAATAGGGCATCGGAAATTGGGAAAAAGGTAATTGTTGTTTCTAACAACTGCTTTCCTAACAACTGCCAACTGCCAGCTGCTTTCCTAACAACTGTCAACTGCTTTCCTAACAACTGCTTTCCTAACAACTGCTTTCCTAACAACTGTCAACTGTCAACTGTCAACTGTCAACTGATTTCATCCTTCCAACAACTCCGTAGCATTAGTGCAGGGGAGCCAGAGTACGTAGCGATATCCAGATTCTGGGGTGCCTTGAATCGAGAGTTGGCCGCCTTGAATTTCCACCAACTGGCAGCAAAGCAGCAGCCCCAAGCGTTCCCTGGCCCCGTAACCAGCTAACACCGGTGCGGTATCCGCGGCATTTTGTGCCACTAAAGCCGCCAACTCAGAAAACGCCAGCGTTAATCTCTGGGAACCCTGTGTTTGTGTCGGGAGTTGCGGTTCTAGTCCCAGGAAGCAGGTTTCGGAGTTCGATCGCGAATCGCTACCCGATCCGACCTTAAACAAGTAGTCGGAGTAGAGTTTAGCATGGGGCAAACTTTCTCCCAACCAAGGATGAAAAACCCAAACTCCGATGTTGATACCCTCTTCTTTTCGAGAAACGTGGACTCGAATCACGCTGCCTGCTCCAGCAGATTGAATAATGCTAAAAATTAAGTGGTGGAGCATTTGCTGAACTTTATCCTTATCGGCCAACCAGATGCGCGGCCCGGGCCCCATCGATAAGTTAATTTCTTGCTCTCGTTTACTGGCCGCCGGCGACAAGACTGTGACCACCTGCTGACATAAAGTTTCTATATCGATTGCGGTGCGCTTCAAAGTGAAAGCGGAATCATCTAGTTCTGCCAGTCCTAAAATTTCTTCAACTAGCGATCGCAAAAATCGGCTGCTGTCTTGGATCACGTCGATATATTCTTTTTGCTTGCTCGTTAAGGGGCCGTAAATTTCTTGATTCAACACGCTTGCCATGCCGAGGACTGAAGTGAGCGGGGTGAGCATTTCCTGCGCTAAATGATTGAGCAGTTTTACCTTAATTGAGTTAGTAGACAAATCGATAGGTTTGTTATTCATCGGTTATTTTTATTGTTGACTGTTGACTGTTGATTGTTAACTGTTGACTGTTCACTGTTGACCAATTCCCCATTCCCCATGCCCCATGCCCCATTCCCAATGACTAATTAATCATTGCTTCTAAAGCTGATTGCAAGTCTTGAGTGAGTTCGGCAACTGCTAACCTGCGGCCCTTTTGATATCCCTCCCAGCGATCGCCCACTGATATCGGTTCGCCCACGGTCATTTGTACCTGCTGTTTGCCCAATTTCGGTCGGCCGAAAGGATTTCCCCCTTTGATGCGAGTCAGTACGTCCCACAGCAGTAAAGTTGTTTCTGCCAAACGTTCTGCTGTCAGTTGTTCTTGGACGTACCTGCCGGTGACGGAGACGAAACTTTCTACAAGTCTCATGTGCCACATCCGAAGACTTGCTTCTTCAGCGAGGCGATCGGCTAATCCTCTTTCTAAGGGACAAAGTGCTGCAATATCTTTGATATCTTCTCGATAAATATAGTCCCAGCCTGCTTGTTCCAGACGGCGGCAGCGGTCTATCAAACTGCCTTTTGGCTTTAAGTTAAAATATTCTTCCGCTACTTCCAAAGCCGCGTCTAACAGTGTTTGCAGGCGAGCTACCATCACTTCATTGCCCGAATCGTTTGCCGTTGTTTCCGGCGGCAATAATGATGTTAAACTCGCTGTTGATGGCAGTAAATTTCGATGATAAAAACGGGTATAAAAGTTTTCCATTACTGCTAGCAAATGGTTGCCAAGTCGAATCAGGCGCAGATATTGGAATTTGCGATCGGGGTTTTCTGAAGCGATATTTTCAGTCTCTAAATTGGCGGTATCGGCGCGCTCTAAGGCTGCCAGTCCGCAATCTATTTCTAATTGAGTTAACAGTTTTTCTAGGGATTGCCAAGGTGGATTGACATAGCGGTATTGAATGCCGATCGGCACAATTAAAACTTTTTCAGTGCGATCGGCTTTCAGCAAGTCTTCAACGCACCAGAAGCCCATTTGAGCGATTCCCGGTTCGAGGGGACTAACTATTTCATTGTGACCGTTGGTGGCGCCTTCTGGGGCGGCGGCGATCGGGAATTGGCTGTTGGCAAATAAATCGCGGGCCGATCGCAATCCGGCGCGATCGATCTTCCCGCGAACAATGGGAGTGCCGCCGAGGTGAGAATACAGCCAGCCGACAGCAGAACCGGCCCACAGGGGAATCCCGCGATCGTAGATAAAGTGGGAGTGCACGGGGAGTTGCAGGGGAATACCTTTGGCGCGCGCCTCCTGGGGAACGAGTTTCCAAATTAGTTGTCCCAAACAGTAGGGATCGTCTGAGTTGGGGTGGCGGAAGGCCAGCAAGAAGCGAACTTTCTGATTTTGAAATTGGTGGAATAGTTCGGCGAGGGTTTCGACATTTTCGGCTTGAATATCGCTGATATTTGTCTTAAATCGCAGCCACCAGGGGAGTATTTGCTGACAACCCTGCACGATTAGGGGGTTGTAGGCTGGGGGTATGAATTCCAGCGGTGGCTGAACTTGGCTAATTGAATTCGGCATTTGGCGATTTTAAATTTGAGATTTATCGGCTGCAGTAAGAATTGGAAATTTTTACTAGTTTCCTACTCTATCAGGACTTACGTATAATCACTAAAAAAAAACAGGTTTTTTACCCTATAGCCGTCGCTGCAACGACGGCTATAGGGTAAAAAACCCCCGTTTCTGCATAAGTCCTATAGAACCCATTTGGGAGATCTGATTGAGCTAAAATCACAAAGAAAATGCCGGCGACCGTAGCTTAACTGACTCATAGTGGGAAATCATTGAGCCATTA
>JAUBOH010000194.1:0-12168 GCA_036700145.1 Microcoleus occultus BM001215366 | reverse complement strand
CCTCGTTTATGGAAGCGATGTAGCCATCCAAGTCTTCGGGGTGGACGCGGGAAATGAATGTATTGATGTCTCCCATCATTTCTGCTGCTGTGACGCCGGTGATATCGAAGACGCGATCGCTGATGTAGTCAACCAGCCAAACTCCGTCCCGGCAGCAAAACTGAAACAGAGATCCGGGGATGGTGGCCGCGATCGTTCGGAACTTGGCTTCGCTGGCCGTGAGGGCGGCAAAAGTCTGGCGCAGTTCGGCGGTGCGTGCTTCTACTCTGCGTTCTAGTTGAGCGTTTGCCTCTTGCAACGCTTCTTCTGCCCGTTTGCGATCGGTAATGTCGGTGGCTGTACCGGTGGTGCCGAGGACGTTTCCTGTTTCGTCGTACAGGGCGATCGCATTGAACATCAAATGTTTGATGCTGCCGTCAGAGGCGATTTGGGTGCTTTCGTGCTGGAAAACTAATTCTCCGGTTAGCAGGCGGCCGAAAACTTCTAAATCTTTCTGGCTTTGTTCTGGTGTCACAAAGTCGGAGAAGGGCCTACCGAGCATTTCTTCTGGTTCGTAACCGTAGATGTACTTAACTGCTGGGTTGACAAAGGTGTAGCAACCGATCGCATCGACCGACCAAATCATGTCTTGGGAGGTTTCTACCAGGCTGCGGTATTTGGTTTCGCTGGCTTTGACGGCTTCTTCTGCTTGTTTGCGTTCCGTCATGTCGCGGGAGACACCCACGGTCATTGTGACCAAGCCGTCTTCGTTGCGGATCGGTGTTTTGACTGTACTGAACAGCCGCACTTCTCCATCGTGTCGCACGACGGGTTCTTCGGGAATTGCCAGAGTTTGTCCGGTTTCAAATACGAAGGTGTCATCTTGGATGTACTGGAGGGTATAGTCAGGATTGTTGAAAGGTGCGTCTACAATTCCTTGAAGTTGCTCTTCAGTCATGCCGTAGTAGTCGCGGAATACTTTATTTGCCCAGACGATTTTGGATTGGGGGCCTTTGACTAATACCATATCGGCGATCGAATCGAGAATTTGGTGATATCTTTTCTCGCTTTCCCGCAGTTGTTGCTGCGTGCGCTCGATTTCTACTAATTGCCTTTGGGTTTGCGAGTGCAATTCGGCTTGGTAGATGGCGATTGCTAGATGTTCTCCTACTTGCTTGGCAAATTCGATTTCGTCTTCCTGCCAATCGCGGGGTTGGCCGCAGGAGTGAATGCACAGCAATCCCCACAAATGTTGCCCTTGCAGAAGCGGTACGACTAAGTTAGCTCTGATTTGAAATCGCTTGAGGATTCTGAGGTGACAAGGGCTCAACCGCGCTTTGTAGATGTCGCTGACAGCTTGAACGTATCCTTTGGCATAGTTGGCTGCAAATTGTTCGCCGAAGCAGTGATCGTGGACTTTTGCGCCCAGGGAGGGGCTGTATTGGGGAAGCACGTCTTCTGACACTACTTCGCCCTCGTTCCAGTCGGATTCGGGGAGGAAGCGGTAGACGGCGACTCGATCGGCATTTAGGAGTTGCCGGACTTCGGTGGCGGTGATTTTGAATATTGTTTCTAAGTCTAGGGATTCGCGAATTTTGCCAATCACTCCCATCAGCGCTTGCAGCTTTTTGAACCAGGTTTGAGACTGCATTTCTCTTTCTAGGCGAGCTAGCTTCTCGCGCAGGTTGGTTACTTCTTGATACAGGTATTCGTGAAACATAATGCTATTTCTTTAGTTATTTTGCGGTTTGGTATCGAGGTAGGTAACATCTCCATAGCGCTCTGCAAGTTGAGCCATATCTAGAAGAAGTCATCTAAAAAGTCGCCCTAAAAAAAGTCGCCAGCAGAAGGAAGAAGTCAGACGCTTTAGTTATCTGGGAGAGAAGTTCAGAACTAGGAATAAAGAAGCAATCGAGCGCAAGGAGAAAGTGCTCCTTTGCGAGAATGTCCGGCGCCGTCTTGGCTGTTGCTATAAATCAAAAGAACACAGGACAAATTCTCCTCCTTCTCCTAGCAATTAGCAGCTACTCACGCTGCATTTCCGTATTTTTTCTAGATTGGGATGTCGAGCCAGCAGTTCTACTCCGTATATTTACCGAGAAAACGGGCGATCGGTGATTCGCTGCCGCCTAAATTGTCAATCATTGAAAATTTTACTCACAAAACTTACCCATAAGCCCGGTTTTTTAACCTAATTAAGTCAGGGAAGCTCCGAAAGTGCAAACGAGAAACAGAGTTTCACGGGGGGAGCGCGCGGAACCTCCTAACTAATTTTGACATTTTTTTCGCTCGCCTTCGGTTATGATTGTCACCCTTTTATGATTACGGCAAACTCGATCGGCGGTTTCCTTGGCTTTGCGCTCGAATATCCTGTTGGGAGCGCCTCTATTAAAATCTGTTAAATTCAGCCGATCGCCTTTTCTATTCTTTTCCCTAATTCTCGATTTCTTAGTCCTAAATTCGTTTTTATACAGCCTTTGGGCCAATCGGATATTTTAAATATTTTTCCGGGCATTCTAATTGTTTTATGCTATCGCTTTTATTTCTTAAACTTATTACAACCCACTGCTGCAGAGCTAATAACAGTTTAAACAAACAAAAATGAAACTGCCTTTCTTTGCGATCCCAACCCCGATATTCATCAGTCAGTCGATTTGAGATTGTAGATTTACTCGACAGATGAATCAAAGGAACCCGAACTTGAGTCTAAAATTTTGAGATATCCACGACAGAAGTACGTGGGACGGTATCCGTTTTTGGGCGAGGTCATGCCCAATTCTTCCATCTCAAATTTATCATCTCAAATCCTAGGAGTTTTAGGTATAACAGTTGAGGTAGTTGCAGGCTCTGGTTAAATTGGCTCAACTCAAGGGCGATTCCCGACCTTTCACCGAAGGCGCGCGCGTTCGAGATAGCAACGCTTGCGCGTACACTTTTTGGCTGATTTTTGCATTTCCACGAAATTGGGGAAATTTTTGTAATATCCTGATAATTAGGTTATCACATTTTTGACTAAAGTCAAGGTATTTTAAGCTCGATCGATCGAAAGGGCGATCGCTGGGGTTAAAGTTGGGGCAAAGTAATAATAAATTCCGTATAAACTCCGGTTTCGCTTTCTACCTCTAAGGTGCCGCCGTGCTGTAGAGCAATAATATCGCGAGTCAGAGACAACCCCAAACCCGTTCCTTCTCCAGTCGGTTTAGTAGTAAAGAAAGGATGGAAGATTTTTTGTTGAATTTCTAGAGGAATTCCGACGCCGTTGTCGCGGAGGCGAATTTCAATTGCTTTTGCCAAATTTTGGGTTTTAACCCAAATTTGGGGAGTAAAACTTTCTGTTTGTCTGTCGGTTCCTTGCTGCCAACTTTTCTGCTTTTGAAAGACAGCATAACAAGCATTATCAATGATATTGATAAAAGCGCGGTTGAGATCGGAGAATGCTACTTCCAAAAGAGCGATCGTACTGTCATACTCGCTAGAAATAGTCACGTTAAAGCTGCTGTCGAGCGATCGCCTGCTCTGATATGCCAACTGCACCGCTTGTTTCAGCAAAGCGTTTATATCAGTCAACTGCCGCTGGCCGCTGTCAGTCCGCGCGTGCTGCATCATGCTGCGAATAATGTTTTCTGCTCTTTTGCCGTGCTGGTGAATAGCTGCATTATTGTCTCGAATATCTGTTAACATTTCCTTGATATAATCGCAAGTATCTGCCTCTAAATTTTCCGATTGCTTGTGAATTTCTTCTAGCAGTTCCTCTGTCAATTCTACCGAACTTTCTGCATAGTTGTTGACAAAATTGAGGGGATTTCGGAGTTCGTGAGCTACACCCGCAGTTAACGCGCCGAGCGAAGAGAGTTTTTCATTAGCAATAATTTGATTTTGCGCTGCTTTTAATTCTGCGGTTCTCTCTTCTACTTTCTGTTCCAGAGTTTGGGAATAATCCGCCAACTGCTGGTTTGCCGACTCTAAATTATAGTAAAGCTGAGCGTTGACAATAGAAATTGCCGCTTGCGAAACCAAGACTTTTAACACGGCGATTCTCGGTTGCGTAAAAACTCCCGAAGTTAAATTATTCTCCAAGTAAATAATCCCTTGTATCTGAGATTGATAAACAATTGGCAAACACAGAAGAGACTTTGGTTGATATTTGCGAATGTAAGGATATGCCTGATAAGGTTGCGCCAGCGTCGCGTCATCTAAAACCAAATCTTTTTGCGTTCTAAAAACATAGTTAATAATCGATACGGGTAGAATTTCAACCGTAGGAATGATTGACTGCAATACGTTCACAGCAAGATTTTTAGCGTTGCCGATCGCTTCTATGTAAAGTTCGTTATTTTTCAGCAGCAGCAAAGCAGCTTTTTGAGCTCCCGCATTTTCTAGCAGGATTTTGATTAACTTAGTCAACAATTTTTCGAGAACGATTTCACTGACGATTGCTTGGGAGAATTTGATAAAAGTACCCAAGTCCAAAGCAGCATTAAAACTGTCGCTGCTAGTGCTTTTCGTCCCAGTGCGATCGGCCGGGGCGATCGCAGTAGCTGCGGTTTTGGTTTGCGACACCAAAAAAGGATATTTTGATTCTAAATCTTTAACTTTAACCGCAGCTCCCCAGCGGATATAGCCGTAGTAAGCATCAGTTATGTAACTTTCAGCAACTTTCTCTTTGCCGCAGGCTAAATAAAACTCGGCAGCCAATTCATTAGCCAGTGCTTCTTCCTGAAAAAATCCTTGTTTTTTAGCTTTTTTAATGGCTCTGTTGTAATACTTTACAGCCTCCAAATTTTGCCCCAAAACTCGCGCTTCTTCCGCTGCCACCAAGTCGTATTTGTGCTGGAAATTCTCCGGCGCGCGGTACGCCCAATTATACATAATTTGCTGGTGCAACTGCACTTGTTCCAGAGCTTGTTTGCGCTGATTCTCTGGCAAGCGACTGGCCTGACCGAGCAAAGCTAAAGAATAGTAGAAGTTGTGCACCGAATTAATCAGCATACCCATCGCGCCGCCTTGATATTCTGAGGCTTTAGCCGCGCAAGCAATCGAGCGACCGCAATCTTTTAACAAATAAAACAAAATCGCATCGCTCAGATAAGTGGCAAACACAAACATCTGATTTTTGGCGTCAATTAAACTTTGCAATATTGCAGCATCCGTCACATTTTCACCGTGAAACTCGTAGGTGTCCTCTGTTAAACCTTGCAGTTTTAATACCAGCCTCCGCCAGATATTCAAATAATAACTCTGCAAGGTTTGTTTTAATTTAAACATCGAATCAAGATGCTCTGCTTGTTTTTGAGCCACCAAATCTAGAGGTGTTCCGATAAAAAATAGGTGGTCGCAATAATAAAAAGCATTGTAGCCTGCCCATTCCATATCTCCCATTTCCAGACCGATGTGAATTCCCTCCAACAAAGGAGCTAAAGTTTCCTGAACGGGGTCTTTCCAGATGCTAGCATGAGCGTAAAACAGGCCGTATATTTTCGCGGTCAATTCTTTAGCATCAAATTGCTCCAGCAGTCTCAAAGCTATTTCGCCGGCTCGGTATCCCGCATCAATATCTCGCAACCCGCAAGCAATCAAGTCATAAAGTCCGTACCCAAAAGCAGCAAGTGGTGAACGACCGTATTTGATGCAGAAATCGACCATTGTAAATGCAATTCGCTGATTCAAAACCGGAGCTAGAACGTAAGTCGGAGCGCATAAATTCATTAAAATCCGCATCGCAGCGAGTTGATTCGGTTCTGTCATTTCCGGCAAATCGTATAATTCTCGATCGCTCAATTCCCTCGGCCTTTCTTGAGCAAGCTGTACTCCCAGCACGTCCAAAACTTCCAAACCGATATCCAAAGCAGCTTGCATCTGGTTCTGCTGGATGTGAAACTGCATTTGCAGCTCGTAAAATTTGACTCGATCGAGAATATTTTTCGCGTGTTCTAGAGCAACTTCAGAAAGAGCTTTAGCTCGCTCGAAATTAGCATTTAAATACTCTACTTCTACAGCTTCCGCGTACAAGCATAGCATCAAATCATAGCGATTATTCCAGCTACCTACATCGGAATTTGCCAGATTCAGACCCGCATTCAAATAGTTAGCAGCGGCTTTATAAGCTGTGGCTGCCTTCGCTTTCTTGCCTGCGATTAAGTTTAGTTGAGATAGCTTGACTTTTTCTGGGCGATCGACAATTAATTCAACAGCAATATTTAGCTGATTGACAATCTCGAAAATATTTTCTTCAATCTGAGATTCCGGGATATTGCACAGCAGCAACCGACCGATTTTCAAGTGAGTTAACTTTCTCTGCGATTCAGGAATCAGCGAATAAGCCGCTTGCTGCACCCTGTCGTGCAAAAACCTGTAAAATATCCCCGCAATTCTCGACTTAATTTCCTCTCCCATCTGCTGTCTGCAAATAGGAACAGCAGGCGGCATGATTTCCCCCGATTCCTCGCCTTCCTCGAAAACCAAGGGAATTTTGTAAGCCTGATTCAAAGGCAAAAGTAAGCCCGACTGCAAAGCCGAGTCGAGTTCGCTTGCCGTCGCCCCCGGAGACTTTTCATTAACAATTGACAGCACGTCTAATCTAAACTTATCCCCAATACAAGCCGCTAATTTCAATGCTGACTGTGATTTTTCAGGCAATTGTTGAATCCTTCCTGCCACCAACTCTACCACATTGCGATCGACAATACCAAAAGCCATAATCTCCGGTAAATTCCACTGCCAACTGCCTATTTTTGAGATTTTACTGGGCTGTTTTTTGCCAGAATCAGGCGAAAAACGCAGAGTAGATGCCGCGGAGGTAAAGTCAAATTTCAACAGATTTTCTTGATTAAGTGCTTGCAGTAACTGCGTCAAGAAAAATGGATTTCCGCCAGTCTTGTTATAAATTAATTCAGCTAAACTTCTGACATCTCCACCGCCTTTGGCAGCAGGAGAGGAAAATAATTGCTCGGCATTTTCTGGCAGGGAAGAAGCTTCGGGAGCGAGGTTTTCATTCAGCGTCTCGGCGATTAACTGAGTCACATTCTCTAAATCCAGGGGTTGCAAGACAATGTTGTTAACTAAAGTGCCTGTTTGTCGAATTTCTTCTACTGCCTGGATTAAAGGATGAGCCGGATTGACTTCATTATCTCGATAGGCTCCTACCAACAGCAAATATTTACTGTCTGGGTCAGTAATCAGCAGTTTCATCAATCTTAAGCTTGCTGAATCCGCCCACTGCAAATCATCTAAAAATATGACCAATGGATGCTCTTTGCAAGCGAAAACATGAAGAAATTCTTTAAACACTCGATTGAAGCGATTTTGCGATTCTGTGGCACCGAGTTGCGGCACTTCCCGCTGTTTGCCGACAATTAATTCTACCTCGGGAATTACATCAATAATAACTTGTCCGTTTAACCCTAAAACTGCCAATATTTTCTGCTGCCATTTTTTGAGAGAACCCTGATTTTCCATCAGAATTTGCTGGCTCAGCGAGCCAAAAGCTTGAATCAGGGCCGCGTAAGGAATGTTGCGTTTAAATTGGTCGAATTTTCCGGATATGAAATAACCTCGCTGTCGAGTAATCGGTTTGTTGATTTCATTAACTACCGCTGATTTTCCGATGCCAGAATAACCCGATACCAGCATTAATTCTACGCTCCCAAGTCCCGGATTGCTAACGGAATCCGCTGGTTTTGCGGGCGATTGAGGGGAGTTGCTAACTCGGTCAAAAGCTGCTAGCAATTCATTTACTTGTTGTTCTCTGCCGTACAATTTTTGCGGGATTAGCAGTTGGCTCAATACGTCCAAACGTCCGGGAATAAAATCGACAATATTTCCGGTTGTTTCTAATTGATTTAAACACATTTCTAAATCAGCCAATATTCCCGCCGCACTTTGATATCTATATTCGGCATTTTTGGCCATCAGTTTCATGACTATTTCTGAGACTGCTGCCGGAATTTCTGGATTTAATTGCTTTGGGGGGATTGGTTGAATTGCTATGTGGCTGTAGACTATTTCTAAGGAGTCGCTGCTTTGAAATGGCAATTGAGATGTCAGCATTTCGTACAAGGTGACGCCGAGGGAATAAAAGTCGCTGCGGTAGTCGAGATTGCGGTTCATTCTGCCGGTTTGTTCCGGCGACATATAGAAGAGCGTGCCTTCTATGCAGTCGGGGTTGTTGAAGGTTGGGGTTTCTTTGTTCAGCTTGGAAGCGATGCCGAAGTCGGTGATTTTTACTTGCTCTGTGAGACGGTTGATAATGATGTTGCTGGGTTTGATATCTTTGTGAATTATTTGGTTTTGGTGGAGGTAGTTTAAGCCTTTGACGATTTGGATTGCGATTTTGATACAGGCGATCGCGCTGAGTTTTTCTGCAGACAGCACTTGGTGGAGCGAGATGCCGCCAAAGTCTTCTAATATCAGTGCTATACGGTGATTAAAATTTTCGAGTTCTAGGGCGGTGACTATGTTGTCGTGATTGAAGTTTTGGCGGATTAGATATTCGTGTTTGAGTCTGGTGAGTGCTTTTATTGTTGGATATTTGGCTTTGAGAAGTTTGAGAATTATTGAACTGTTGTGGTTTAACTTTTGTCCTTGATAAATGACGGTTTCGACGCCTTCGTACAAGGTAGCTTGGATTTGGTATTTTTCGGATAAAGTCTGCATTGATGGTTCCTATAAATTCAATTGGTTAAATCTAGATGCAATATCTCGTTTTGGTCGATCGGCTATAATTAAGTTGTTTTTTAGTAAGAAGGAGGAAGAGTCACGTTCGACCCTAAGTTTGAGGACTCTGCGTCCTCACTACAAACTGATAGCGGCTATTTTTGGAGACAGGGTGTATTTTGTATTTGTCAATTGGGAGCGTCTTTTTTTGCAAGTATTTCTGCAAGTAAGGGCTCGCGATCGGGCAATTTTTTAATTTTAGAGCAGGAATATTAATTTTTTTTGAGCTGGAAGTAGAAGAGACTGCTTTGACTGAAGAAAGGCCGAAAGTAGAAGGGATTCGCCAGAAGGGTTTTCGATCGGGTGCTGAGGCTGCAACGAAGACTTTGCCTGAAAAAACCAGGTGGCGGCGCACCCGTCGGTTCAGGAATATCTGAAAAAAACGGATGCAAGTTTAACGAGCAGTTTTCAGTATCGCCCTCGCTTCCTCGATATTTTGGGCAACCAATTTGCCCGACTCGATAAAGGCGGCTGTTTCGGTATCGCTGAGTTCGAGTTCCACTACCTGTTCGACTCCCTGATATCCCAAGCGGCAGGGAACACCTAAAAAGATATCTTGCACGCCGTATTCACCTTGCAAATAAACTGAGCAAGGCAAGAGTCGCGACTGATTGAGTAAAATTGATTCTACCATCAAACAGGCCGAAGAGGCGGGTGCAAAATAAGCACTAGAAGTCTTCATCAATGAGACGATTTCTGCGCCGCCGTGGCGAGTCCGCTGTACGAGTCGCTCGATCGCCCCTGCATCCATAAGTTGAGCGATGGGAATGCCGTTAACAGTGGAATAGCGGGGCAAAGGAACCATCAAATCGCCGTGAGAACCGAGGACAGTTGCATTAATTTCAGCAATTGAAACGCCCAATTCCATTGCAATAAAAGTTTGAAAGCGGGATGAGTCGAGAATTCCTGCCATACCCATAATTCGGTGTTTTGGTAAACCGGTAGCTTCCCAGGCTAAATATGTCATAACATCGAGGGGATTTGTGACTACGATTAAGATTGCTTCGGGGGAATGGGCGATCGCCTGTTGTGCAGATTCCGTGACAATTTTAGCATTAATTTTGATTAAATCTTCGCGATTGAGACCGGGCTTGCGCGGTATGCCGGCGGCAATTACTATAATGTTTGAGTTAGCGGTATCTGTATAATTGTTTGTACCGACAATTTGGCGATCGTGTCGTTCTACACCCCTTGCTTGCATCAAATCTAAAGCAATTCCCTGCGGCCAGCCATCAACAATATCTAGCAACACCACATCGGCAAGATTCTTCTCGGCTATCCGCTGGGCTAAGGTACTGCCAACTTTGCCGGCACCGATAATTGAAACGCGGGTTGAAGGACAATTCATTTGATTTTAGATTTGAGATTGAAGAATTGGGAATTTGGGATTTTAGATTTGAGCTTTTGGATTTGAGTTTAGTATTGGTAAGGTGCGCACTGCGCACCCTACATTACATTGAAAAGAGCGATGTTTAATGTTAGTTGTGTTACTTAAAATCTTCGAGTTGGTCTACCCGCAGCCAAATATTCGGAGTGGGTACTTTGCCAAATTTGACGAAAGCATAGTCGCCGCGAACATCCAGCACTTCGCCTTTAGTTTCAAATATATAGGACGAGAAGCGCTGGTCGCTGGCTTTGGCTTCTAAACTATTTTCCAATTTTTCGCGTAGGGCGCGAACTATGCTGCCTTTTTTGATTGCCATGACTTGCTGTGTTTAGTTTATAAAACTATACAAATTTTAATCTAGATTTGCCTTTACAGCACTTCTTTCTTTTAACTAATGACTATTGACTGCTGACTAATGACTTCTTCTTATGTCTGACAAACGGGGCAGAAATGAGTCGATCGCCCTGCTAATTTTATCCGTTCGATCGGCGTCGAGCAAGTGCGGCAAGGTTGTCCTTTGCGGTTGTACACCCACGCGACACCGCCGTAGTTGCCGTTTACGCCTTGGACGTTGAGGAAATTGCTAAAAGTGGTGCCGCCAGATTCGATCGCCTTTTCGAGCACTTCAACAATAGCTGTATGCAGGCGATCGATTTGTTCTGCTGTCAAATCGGCACACAGAGTTGTCGGCAAAACTCCCGCCACAAACAAAGCTTCGTCTGCGTAGATATTGCCCAAACCCGCCACCAGTGACTGGTCTAGCAATGCTGTTTTAATTGGTCGCGCCCGTCGGTGTAGCTTTTGGGCGAAATATGCTATTGAAAAATCTGCTGAAAATGGTTCCGGGCCTAAGAGTTTGAGGCCGGTGATGATGCTGGAAACTTCGGTTTCTGAGGGTACGTACCACATTTGCCCGAAGGTGCGCTGATCTACAAACCGCAATTCTTGGTTTCCTTCAAGGAACAACCTAACTCGCGCGTGTTTTTGCAGGGGTTCGGATTGGTTTACCCACAGCAGTTGTCCTGTCATGCGGAGGTGGACGCCCAACCAGCCGGCATTTGAAGGATGGATGGAGGGGAGGGCGGGCACGGGGGCACCGCCCCTACATTGAGATAGTTCTGCCAGGAGGTATTTGCCGCGTCTGTACCAGCGTTCGATCGACTTTCCTTTGAGTTTTGTCAAAAAATCGGTCGCAGAGATTGAGCGGGCGATCGAGCTCTCTAACAGCACGTCTCCGCCCAATATTTCTCGATCGAGGGTGAGATGATTCAAACCCCGGCAAATAGTTTCTACTTCTGGCAGTTCTGGCACAATTAGCGCTGTTCTGTTCCTTGATTTGGCGAGCCTTCCACGGTGCCGGGAACTTCGGCGCCCGGTTTGCTGTCCGTCGAAGTTTTCGGCTGCTGCGGGGCGCCACCGCTGCCGGTTTTGCGAGTTTTCTCGTCGAGCGTGGTTTGCTTGCCGCCGGAAGCTACTGGAGTCGCTGCTTTCGTTTTTGCTGTGGGTGCTTTGACTTCCACTAATTCGCTTTGGGCGAAGTTGTTGGTGTTGACGCCTGCATAATTTACGTTGTTAAAGCGAACGATAACTGGGTATTTAATGCCGCTTTGGTCTACCGTAGCAACGGTGCCCACTTCTTGATACCAGTAGGATTCTTTGCGGAGAATCCGAACTGTAGAACCGCGTTGAACCATGAGCTTTGTTTCCTTTGCGATGAATAAACGGATAAAGCCATTTTTTTTACTTTAGTCGATCGTGCGGCGCTTTTAAAGTCTGCAAGGGAATTTTTGTTTGATACGCTGTTTTTTGTCTGCGTTTTGTAAAGAAAGGTAAAGTTTTTTGTGGTGCGATCTGGGGGAGGGAAAAATAAATAACCTCATATTATCTATCAAATGAAAGCTGTGCGATCGGGTTGATAAAAAAGTTTACAAATCGGATTTTGTGGGGTGGCGGGGGGTTGAGAACCGGGAGATCCCCCAAACCAAGAGGGCGGGTACGGGGGCACTGCCCCTACAAGGGGGGAATGGAAGCATTCTCAAAGTCCCCCTTCTTAAGGGGGATTTAGGGGGATCTAGACTTCGATACAAACG
>JAUBOH010000193.1:0-12194 GCA_036700145.1 Microcoleus occultus BM001215366 | reverse complement strand
GATCGGACTCTTGTCCCCCCCTTCTTAAGGGGGGCTCAGTTCGATCTAGATTTAATAGTCAAACAACAGTCTCTGACTGGGCTGACAGCTTAAGTTGACACTCCTTGGACACTGCCGTATCCTCTATCATACCGATGCAACCGGAAACGATCTGATTCCTTGATTTCACCAAATTTGCTTCACGAGGATTCAACTTTTCGTACAAGCTTTCTGCATCAAGATACGGTTGTTTTTGTACACCTCTAAAGTTCCAGACTGCGGGCTATCCAACGTGCCATCCCACACCCAATATTCATAATTGCCCTTCCGAAACTTATAGACTCGAACGCCTTCTGTCGCTTTGCTACTACCTCCGCCCAAACTTAAATTCCCCTTGGAACTGGTCGAGCGATAGAGCAGTTCACCCGAAGCCTTCTTTTTCCAAATATTAATGTTGTAACCACCCTGGCATCTCGTACTGAGGATGAGGTCAGCAGTAGAATCAGCAGACGCAGGTAAGGAAAAATTAGCTAAGACACAGATTGGTAAACTAAGGAGTAGCGCTGATTTTTTTAGTAGTGTTTTCATGGTTTTTAAGATGATTCGGCGGTTTAAATCGCTCCTTATCAAACGAAGTCTGCCGAGGCAGACTAAGAAATAAAGGGGTATTTAAGCTGGTTTCAAAGCATAATACCCTACAATCAAACCGTTCGATCGACGTTGGCAGCCGTCAATTCAACAACTGTATGGGGACTTTTGAAAGTTAGCCGCGCTTCTGGTTTCTGGAGTGCCACCATCGTTTTGACGTGTTCGTCTTCGTCATCGCGAATGTTCGCGAACACGTCGTATAGATTATCCACCTTGGGACGGCGAAATTCATGACTGAGTGCAGTCTGAACTTCATCAAACATATAAAGATCGCCATCGCGATAGAAATTGATTGCCACCTGGGGCGCAGGTTGAGCTTTTAGTTGGGCTTCATAGGTTTTCAAGTATTCGTCATAGGTGTGGTAGGCATGACCTTCAATCAGTTCCATCAAGTAGTAGGCGTAAGAGGGAAACAGCATATAAATCAGCACTACCACCCAGTAGTAAGCGAATGCAACGTGTTGGGCGATGAAGCGATCGATCCAGAGGCGATCGCCCCCCAGTGATTCCATAATCAATAGATGATGCAATTCGTTCCAGGTTTCAGCGAAGTGAACTTTCAACAAGTCAGCTTTGCGCCAGTAACCCAGCGTCTCGTAAAGATGCAGCACGGATAGATAGGAAAAGTAAGGCACGCGGGCGATCGTTTCCAGCATATAAAACCGAGGGTAGGAACGATTTCCGTAGACGACATCTACAAGGAAGACAAAAAAACCAACTATCAATCGAATCAAAACTTTCATGGTGAATTCCTCAAAATTTTGAACACATGACCGAATCTGACAATTTCGAGATCCTATTTTCGCAAGTAATTGTTGGCAGCGGCGACAGTGGCAAATTCTATTGCGACAATGTGCTCAACTGCAATCAGCATCATGGCATCATTGCCATAAACCTCTCGTAACTGTTGGCGCTTTTCTTCATCGCTTCGATCGTACAATGGGATTTCAATAGCTTCTATGAGCTAGCTCAAACTTGAAGCAACTAACCGATGGTTTTCTGCTCCTCCAACGATATCTCCTGGCAAATCCGCTCTAGCTTTTCTGGATTCCGCACACTGTAAATAGACTGGATACAGCCATCCACAATCTCAAACGTCATCACACTGTGAAGGTGGTCATCCAGATATTGAATCATGCCTGGTTGTCCGTTGATCTCGGCTAAGCTAGATACAGCATTAAGCATCCATTGGCGACGAATAGCTTAGCATTCGAGCTACTTTCATTCCCCCGTGTATCGGCTTGATGGCTGCAATCACTTTGCCTCCACCATCTGAACAAAACGTCACATCCTTCGCCAGTAACAGCAACAAGTCTTGCAAATCGCCCTTGGTGGAGGCATCTAAAAATTGGGCTGTAATCTGCTCTTGCTGCGGTCTGGAAACTGGGAAACGAGGACGTTGGTCGGCAAGATGCTGCGGGAGCCCGTCGCAGGATTTGGCGACAGTTGGTGGGACTCTTGCCGATCGTCTGACCGATTTCGTCATACTCATACTCGAACACATCGCGGAGTAGAAATACTGCCCGTTCGATCGGAGATAAACGCTCCATTGATGAAATGATTGTAGAGCCCAAACAGGATCGATCCAGCCATTGAACTGAGTAAGAGCCAGCTACCAATGCGATAGAACTGTGTCCAAAGCAAAACGGCTGCAATGATGGGAATTAGAAAAATCACCATACCCACAAACAAACTCTGAAGGAGAGAGAGGGGAATTGGGATTTCTAAATGCGCTAAACGATGCAGTCCGTTTGCGATCGCATGGATGACCGCGATCGTTGTTCCATATTGAGCAATCTTCATTTTATTTATCCCTGATTAGAAAGCTTTCTAGACAACTCCTAGTGTTAGCCCGATCGATGTTAAATTGTCAGGAGAGCCCTCTTCAACGGCAGTTTTAACAAGCCATTCCAACGATCGAGCCTGAAAATTTAGTTCGCGTTTTGCCTTCGCATTGGAGACACCTCGTAACTGGGTGCCGTAGCAGACAGCATCTGCACCACTGATTCGCAGAGCATCCTCAACTGATACCTGCGGTGGCGGTGGAGCATTGAGCCATTGGGCATAAGCAGAAAGCCACACGCGCACCTCTAAGGGCCGATCGTCCGCAATCAAGTAAATGCCGGGATTTCCCCGATCGACTGCCGCCACCGCAGCGAAGGCCGCATCCTCAACGTGAATCCAAGACCATAGCCCTTCGCCATTTCCGACGATCGGGAATTGTTGCTGCCGCACCTGTTCGGCAACGTCTCCATCGGTTGCGTACCAAGTGCCGGGCCCGTAGAAGAAGCCGTAACGCAGGACAATTCCTTCTAGATAGGGGTTCCCTAGTAAGCGATGTTCAATCTCATTCAGGGTGCGGGTTCCGTCTGCAACTGCGGGCGAAGCATAATCGGCTAGGGGTGTTTCTTCATCGGCCAATCCTGTACCGGGAATCGCCCAAAATGCGCTCGACTGCCGGATGTAACGACGCACACCAGCCGCTTGCGCTGCCGCTAGGACATTTGCACCTCCTTCGAGACGGATGCGATCGTTCAGTGCGGAGGCCGCCTGCATTGTCTCAGGGGTATAGGTTTTAGGCAAAGAGGTGAGTTGTTCGATCGCCACTTCTGGTTGAGCGCGAATGACAGCAGCTTTGACAGCATCTGCATCGAAGACATCTGCGATCGCCGGTTCCACGCCTTGTTCCGCTAAAATCCGTGCTTTTTCGGGAGTGCGGGTCAAGGCTACTACATCATGTCCTTTCGCTAGCAATTGGGAGAGTAGGGGACGCCCGATCGCCCCCGTTGCACCTGCAACCAAAATTCTCATCTAGGAACCTCCTGTTGAAGCCTGTGAGGTATTTATAGATAAGACGAAAGAGCATCGTTAGTTGTGACAAGTCGTGCATCGCCGGCGATCGATCGGAAACACGCAATAGAATTATTGATAAGATTCAGAGGAGCTAGATTTAGAGGTCATCTTATGTCGCAGATTAAACAACGGCTTTTAGAAGCGATCGAACGGACTCCTGAATCGATTTTAGAGCAAACCTTGACATTCCTGGAATTTTTGATTAGTCGGACACCAGCCGCCGCGATCGCCCCAGACTTCGACTCGGATTTTGATTCAGACACCGACTCCAACGACCAAATCCTCGCTGACCTGAAAGCCTCCTTCCAGCAAGCCAAAGCTGGACAAACTTTCCCCATCGAGGAACTCTGGGACGGCATCAATGTCTGATATGCCAGTCCAACTGAAATTCACGGCACTCTTCAAACGTCGCCTCAAGGGACTCGCTAAAAAGTATCGCCAAATTCAAACGGATGTTCAGCCCATCCTCGATGAGATTATCCAAGGAAACTTCATCGGAAACCAGATTGCAGACACCCAATACACCGTTTACAAAGTCCGGGCTAAAAACAGTGATGCCCAAGTTGGTAAAAGCGGTGGCTATCGTTTGATTTATCAAGTTGAATCACCGACTCAGGTTGTCTTACACCTGATTTAAGGAGAAATCAGAACAAGCAAATGTTTCTGCTGAAGAAATCCAAACTGCGATCGCACAATACCAAGCAGAACCGGACGAGTAAGCCATTTTTCAAATCTAAACTTTGGATATCGCCGACATTGATATCACATACGGCCCAACTCCCGACCTTCTTGCGGCAGCAGTGTATCTTTGAGAGTTGACACAAATTTTTTAAACTTGTGCTAACTCTTGACTACATACTGACTAAAGTGAAAAATATCCAAAAACGCCAGCAACAAACCAACCAACCTATGAACTTTTCTGAAAAATCAGGGGGCAAAAGTCCCATATCCACAAAAACCAACCCAACACAGCATCTGGGCGCATCTGGGCTGCGGACATTACTCCTCGCCGCCGGCATAGCCACCCTCTGCGCCAGTTGTCAGAGCCCCCAAACACCCAGCAGCGCCACAACCCCCGGCAGCACTCCCGGAAGCACTCCCGCAGCCTCTCCGATCGCCGTTAGCAAGCCCGGAGACCCAAATACCGTCAAAATAGTCTCCATGCTGCCCATGACAGGTAGCGCACTGGGTCAATCTCAAACAATGGTCAACGGCATCAAACAAGCCCTCGCCGAAACCGACTCCAAAGCCTGCGACGGCAAAATCAAAATCGAATACGAAGTTCTCGATGATGCCACCGCTGCGGCCGGCAAATGGGACCCAAGCCAGGTAACATCCAACTCGAACAAAGTCGTCGCCGATGGTTCGATCGTTGCTGCGATCGGTCACTACAACTCAGGCGCCGCCAAACTTTCAATCCCCGTGCTCAACCAAGCTAATGTAGTGATGGTAAGTCCGGCAAACACCTATCCGGGCTTGACAAAACCAGGAAAAGGTGAACCCAAAGAACCCAACGTTTATTACCCCGCAGGCACTCGCAATTTCACCCGCGTTGTCCCCGCAGACGACCTTCAAGGTGCGATCGCCACCAACTGGGCGAAATCTTTAGGAGTTAAAAAAGTCTACATTCTCGACGATCAAGAACTCTACGGCAAAGGCGTTGCTGACGTTTTTGAAGCAACTGCTAAAACTGCGGGAATGGAAGTCCTCGGTCGCGAGGGAATTGATATCAAAGCCAGCGATTACAAAGCTTTAATGAATAAGATCAAAGCTTTAAATCCAGACATGATTTACTTTGGCGGCACTACTCAAAGCAATGCCGGACAAATAATTAAAGACATCAGAAATGTCGGAATGACTGCGGGCGCAGTTAAAATTATGGGCCCGGACGGCATTAAAGATCAAGCTTTAATTGATGCCGGAGGCAAAGATGCCGAAGGCGTTTATGCTACTTTTGGCGGCTTGCCTCCTCAAGAATTGACTGGTGCGGGCGCGCAGTGGTATCAAAGCTACAAGGCAAAATTTAATGCTGAACCCGAAGCTTATGCAGCTTATGCTTTTGAATCTGCTAAGGTGATTATCGCCGCAATTAATAAGGTTTGCAAAAATGACCGCGCTGCTATCCGCGATGCTGTCTTGGCAACTAAAGATTTTAACGGGGTACTTGGCACTTGGAGTTTTGACGCTAATGGCGACACTAGCTTGACTACAATGTCAGGAAATGTTGTTAAAGGTGGCAAGTGGGAGTTTGTGAGCGCGCTCAAAACTGAATAATCGATAGGAAGTAATTCCCCATCAGTTTGTAGTAAGGACTTTAGTCCTTATAATAAAATTTGTAAGGACTGAAGTCCTCACTACAAACTTAATGATGGTTTGTAGTAAGGACTTCAGTCCTTATAATCAAATTTGTAAGGACTGAAGTCCTCACTACAAACCTCTTACCGAAAAACATGAAAAACTGGAAAAGTATTCTCTTATATATAGGTGTAGCGTATATAGTTTTGTTGTTAGGCCCGATCGCCGGATTTGACTTGCCCAAAATTGTGGGAGAAATAATCCGCAGCCCAGAAGTGCTGATTCAACAGTTGTTAGTGGGTTTGGTCAACGGCGCGCTGATTGCGATTATTGCTTTGGGTTACACGATGGTTTACGGCATTATTGAGTTAATCAATTTTGCTCACGGCGATTTGTATATGTTGGGTGCTTTTGCTTCGCTCACTGTATTCGGGGCTTTTGGCATTCAAGACGGCGCGCCTTTAGGTACTGCAATACCGGTGATGTTACTGGCTTTAATTGTATGTTCGGTGTTTTGTGCTGGGCTGAATATTGTTGTCGAAAAGTATGCTTATCGACCTTTGCGAAATGCTCCCCGTTTGGCTCCGTTAATTTCGGCGATCGGCGTTTCGTTTATTTTCCAAAATATGGGATTATTTTGGGGAGGATTGAAAGCTTTTATTCCGGTGATGGGTTCTAATTCGGCTGCTCCGAAAAGCTTTCCCGATTTGCTGCCGCGCGTTGACATTCTCAAAGCTATGGGAATTCAAACGAGTATTGTATTTACTACAAAAGATTTAATTGTGTTGGTAGTGGCTGTAGTATTGATGGTTTTGCTTCATGTGTTCGTGCAGTACACTCGTCTGGGAAAGGCGATGCGGGCAACTGCCCAAAGCCGCGATGCTGCTAAGATTATGGGAATTAATGTCGATCAGATTATTGCTCTGACTTTTTTGATTGGCGGCGCTTTGGCTGGTTCGGCGGGAATTTTGGTTGGTTTGTATAACAATACGATCGTGTTTACGATGGGGTTTACGGCGGGTCTGAGGGCATTTACGGCGGCGGTTTTGGGGGGAATTGGTAATATTGTGGGGGCGATGTTAGGAGGGGTTTTGATTGGGGTTTTGTCGTCTTTGAGCGATCAGTATTTGTCGAGTCGCTGGACGAATGCTTGGGTGTTTGGGGTTTTGGTGGTGATTTTGGCTTTTCGGCCGGGTGGTTTGTTGGGCGAGAATGTTCAGGAGAAAGTGTAATTTGGAAATGGAGAAAAGGGGTATGTCAAACAAGATAATTCAAGCAATTTAACTGGTTCCGAGGCAGAGTCTGAGAACTGATATCACTCTTGCTCTGCTTCGCATCACCAAATTTGCTAATTATAACAATATTGTGATAAAGTAAATGTGGATTACGAGGGTCGAAAACTGTGCCCGAAACAAAAGTTATTTTTTATCAAGATCGAGAAGGCGCGGCTCCAGTTCTGGAATGGCTTAAGATACTCCTAAAGCACGATCGCAAAGGCTATGCGAACTGTGTTGGGCGAATTCAACAATTAGCAAGTACAGGTTACGAGTTACGAAGGCCTGTGGCAGATTACCTGCGTGACGGAATTTATGAATTACGGGCCAAGCATCTCCGAGTGCAGTATCGCATTTTGTACTTCTTTTCTGGGCAGAATGTAGCAATTTTGACTCATGCCATCACAAAAGATGAAGATCAAGTCCCTGATACAGAGATTGAGCGGGCAATTCAGCGAAAGGATAAATTTGAAGCCGATCCAACAGTTGATATCTACGTGGAGGAAACAGAAGATGGCGAAGACGAATGATGCAGTTAAGATCCTTCAACAAATGACCTCTGAAGATCCTGAAATGGAGGAAATGATTAAGGAATCCTCTTTTAATGCAGAACTTGCACAACTGATTTATCATGTTCGGACGCAAGCAGGATTGACCCAACAGCAACTTGCCGATCGCATTGGGACAAAACAGTCGGTGATTGCGCGGCTTGAAGATGCTGAGTATGAGGGGAACTCGCTTTTAATTATGCAAAAAATTGCACGTGCGCTCAATCAGCGATTGGAGGTTCATCTGATTCCGATCGCCCTTGAGGAAAATCGCACTGAACAGCGTAGTGCGTAAATTGAGAAATCAGTATAGGCGATCGCCTTTTACGTTTTAAATATTCCCTGGTTTCAACCAGCCAAAAACTTCACCTAAAGTCAACTGCATTTCCCCCATAAATTCGGGAAATGGTAGTATATCTGTCGGTTCTTGCAGAGCGATCGGCTGTTTCCTGGCGGGATAAGCTAAAATATTTTTTTCATCTGGATCGAGCAACCAACCCATCTGACAACCTGCATTCAAACAGTGCAAAATATTGTTGGTGACTTTGGTTTGACTTTGGCCAGGGGACAAAATTTCTATTGTCCAATCTGGGTGAGCATTAAATGTATTGGCAATTTCGCCGTCAGCGTCTAGGGGAATGCGATTCCAAACAAAAATCGCGACATCGGGAACAATAGAACGTCCGCCAAAGGTGCAGCGAAGTTCTGGAAATGCCCAAGCAATCCGCTGAGGTTTGCCCACTGCATTAACCGTGGTGATGAGTTCTCCCTGAATTGTACTGTGTTTTCCTTTTGGCATAGGTTTTTCTAAAATAGCACCGTTGATGTATTCGCTAGCGGGTTTGGTTTCTGGGAGTTGCAAAAACTCGTCGAGGGTGATAGTTTTTTCAGGAGCTTGTACCATATCGCGATCGCCCGTTTGAAGTGTGTTGGGGTAATAGTTCCAGTATACAGCAGTTGACAGTTGACAGTGACTAATGGTAGGGTGCGTCGCTATGAGATTGTCTATTTTTTTGAGGGATTCTTTGTGGCGACGCACCCTACGACTAATAACTAATGACTAATAACTAATGACTAATAAAATAATCCAAGCAATTAAATCTAGTGGTATTTTAGGAGCGATCGCCTCTTTTACAGTCCTCCTATTCGGCGGTTGGAGCGGCACTGTAATCGGCTGGCTGATGGGCACGGCTGCGGGCTTCATCGCTTGTCAACAACAGAAGGCTTACAACCCTAAAATGGGTGCGACAATCGGCAGTTTAGCCGGATTGGGATTGGGCGTTTGGCTGTTAGTTGCTAGCGTGCTCGAAGGAGTGATAATTAGACCTTTTTCTGGTCAATCTGCTGTGGATTTGCAGACTACTTTGTTGTACGGAATTTGCAGTTTGGCGATCGCAACTTTAACAGCTACACTAATGGGTGCCTTGCAGGGTTTACCGCCCGAACGCCAGCGATTGGCAACTTTGGTAAGATTAGCTTTTATTCTGATTCTGTTTCCGTTCATCGATCTTCAGGCTAAAACTGGTTGGATTGCTACTGTAGTACAGATTCAAATCTTTATTATGCTGGCGCTGGGTTTGAATATTACTGTCGGTTTTGCGGGTTTGCTGGATTTGGGATATGCGGCGTTTTTTGCGATCGGCGCTTACACCACGGCTTTGCTATCTTCGGGACAGGTAAACATTGCTTGGAATTTTTGGATAGTTTTGCCGATCGCCGCTGGTGTAGCTGGCATATCGGGGGTAATCCTGGGTATTCCGACACTGCGGCTCAAGGGCGACTATTTGGCGATCGTCACCCTCGGTTTTGGCGAAATTATCCCGGTGGTATTTAGGAATTTAACCGCGATTCGGATCGATGAACCAGTCTCAAAGATTGTGGCTTCGCTGTTGGGTAAACCGGAGTTGGTGCTGTGTCTCGTTGGGTGCGATCGACCTTTCAACCTCACCGGCGGCGAAGCCGGAATTAACCCGATCGGGCGTCCATCTCTCCCCATCGTCGGCACTTTCAGCACCGGCAACTATTTTCCCTGGTATTACCTAATTTTACTATTAGTTGTCTTCGCTTACTTCATGATTTCGCGGCTCAGAGATTCCCGTTTAGGACGGGCCTGGAATGCCCTGCGCGAAGATGAATTAGCGGCGAGTGCAATGGGCATTAACCTCGTCAAAACCAAACTTTCGGCTTTTGCGATGGGAGCGACTTTTTCGGGGTTTGCAGGCGCATTTTACGCTGCTTATATCAGCGCCATTTTTCCCAGCGTCTTCGATTTCTCAGTCTCGGTAATCATCCTGTGTATGGTGATTTTAGGCGGTTTGGGGAACATGACCGGGGTGATTTTGGGCGCTATCATTATCATGTCTGCCGATCGGCTTTATCTACCCCAACTCGCACAAGTCCTCAAAGGTTTTCTGAATACTTTTGTACTCCCGAGAATAGCAATTCCGCAGTTAGCAGACTTTCTAGCAACCAGTTTAGACCCAATTCAAATGCGTTTATTTCTATTCGGTTTAACTCTAGTTGTGATGATGATTGTCCGCCCAGAAGGACTGATTCCCGATAAAATTCATCAAGCTGAATTGCATGATGATGCTGAGGCGAGCAATGAGACTTTAGCAGATGCGAGAAATCAATAGACATCTCCCACAATTATTGTCTAACAGGCCGGAGTACCTGTTTTTCAAAGGTTTTTTGGGGGATTTATAATAGTAAGAGGTAAAAATGAGCAATGAGTAAGAATGTAACAGGAACTGCTTTTGTTGTGGCAGAATTTAGAGCCGAAGAAAATGAAGAAACTTCGCCTCTTTACACAGATAATGTAGTAAAAATTTGGCTGAATGAGGAAACCAAAAGAATTGCAGGCGAAATTGCCAAAAACTCTCCTGCTGCTAAAGAAATGATTAAATTGCGGACTAAATATTTTGATGATGTTTTGTCAAATCAAATTTTAGCAGGCTGCAAGCAAGTCGTTATTTTAGGCTCTGGTTTGGATACTCGCGCTGCTAGAATGAAGGGAGAATCAGTGGATTATTGGGAAATAGACGATCGCGCGACACTTGAATTAAAAGCATCAACTCTCAAAGCTCATAAAATCACGGCAAATGTTCGCTACATTCCCGGCGATTACGTGCAAGATAATTTAATCGCTTTGCTGAAACAGAGTAAATTAGATTTCGAGCAACCTACATATTTTTTGTGGGAAGGTAACACGACCTTACTTGCCAAGAAAGATGTAATATTTGTATTAGAACAAATTCGCGACAATGTTAAGGATTTTAAGTTGTCCTTTGATTATATGTCGGAAAAAGTGATTGCAAGAACAACGGGCTACCAAGATATCAATGATTATATAGATAAATACGAAAGTATGTATACACCGTGGATTACTGGGTTTGAAAGTATTGAGACTTTGGCTGAGGAACTCCAGCTCAAAATTATTGACAACTTCTCAACTGCTGAGTTACACAAACAATATCGCCCTTACCGTTCGCTAGAATCTAATCTTTTAAAGTTCTACTTTGTTTGTACGCTAGAAAATGCAGTAGGGTGCGTCAGTCAAGAGATTTGATTCAACTGACACAATTTGTGGCTGACGCACCTTACCAGAGCACGGACGATCGCACCCGCCTGTATTCCCGCGCGGTGCGTGACGCCAAAAGCCTGTTAGACTGGGCCCAAATCTATTCGCAGTCACGCACCCTACAGCAGAGGAAACAAAACCCAAATGTCACTATTAGAAGCACAGCAACTGACAATGCGATTCGGCGGCTTGACTGCGGTAAATCAGGTCAGCTTAACTTTAGAAAAAGGCTCGATCGCCAGTTTGATCGGCCCCAACGGTGCCGGCAAAACCACATTTTTTAATATGCTGACCGGCATCTACAAACCGAGTGCGGGCCAGTTGGTACTGGAAAATAAAAATATCACCGGTTTACCGCCCGATCGCCTCACAACTTTCGGGATTGCTAGAACCTTTCAAAATATCCGATTGTTCAATAACATGACTGTGCTCGATAATGTTTTAGTCGGTAGACATTGCCGCTTAAAAGCTGGTTTGTTGGGTGCAATCCTCCGCCCTCCGGCTGTGATTTTGGAGGAACGGGAAGCTAAAATAAAAGCTCTGAATATGCTAGATTTTGTCGGTTTAGGCGTGAATAAAGCGCCGGAGTTGGCAAAAAACCTTTCCTACGGCGACCAGCGCAGATTGGAAATTGCGAGGGCTTTAGCCTCTGATCCGAAAGTTTTGCTTTTGGACGAACCGACGGCGGGGATGAATCCGAACGAAACGGCAGATTTGACTCGCTTTATTTACCGGATTCGCGATGAGTTGGATTTGAGTATTTTGCTAATTGAACATGATATGAAAGTGGTGATGGGAATTAGCGATCGCGTGAGTGTTATGGAGTACGGTACTAAAATTGCGGAGGGAACTCCGGCAGAAGTTCGCGCAAATCCTCGCGTGATTGAGGCATATTTAGGAAAAGAAGAAGATGGCAATGAGTAATATCAATTCCGGTTGTATCGGAATTAATCTTACCCGAAATCAGGACACGGCAGTGCCGTTTCCCTACAATTGATCGCGGTAGGGAAACGGCAC
>JAUBOH010000192.1:0-12205 GCA_036700145.1 Microcoleus occultus BM001215366 | reverse complement strand
TCTTGTTTCATTCCCAGAGCAGAACGTAGCTTTGAATGCAAGTTTGGCCCCTATAACACAGTATTAGGCGCTAAACAGATTGGTGGTTTTTATGTCAATGCAGAGCAGACGGCTAGCTACACCGGCCCTATGCGGCTTCGGTACAGGGTAAACGGTGGCGATTGGCAAGAGGCTGAGCTTATGATGGGTCGAACAGGTGGTAATTACATCGATTTTGGCAATGGAGTTTCTAGTTTCGAGTTCCTATTTCCCTATTCTGTGCGTCGTCCTTTAGGAACCGGAGAAAGCCAAATCAATTTTACTATGAATTATGACCTAGATTATTGATAGCTATCTGGAATATTTTCATTCCACTAGCCCCTTTTTTCTCAAGCGAGCGCCCTTTTCCCCAAACAACCAAAAGGGCGATCGCTCCTTTCTCATGTCGAATCCCTGCATGGCGATCGCCCTTATTTTTATTCACTCGCGCAGATATTCAACTTGTTAACATGATAACATATCAGCAGAACAGGTGTACGATCGTGAGAATATAAAAATAGGAGGAAACCTAAATGGGAAAAAGTACAGAAGTGCCAGCCAAGCGACACGACCCAAATTACATACAGCTATCGGGAGATGTCCGAAAAGAACTAGGACTTCAGTTTAAAGCTGCGTGTACTCTCAAGCAGCTAAATATAGGAGAAGGGTTGGAAGAGGCGATCGAGATATGGTTCCAGGCTCAGCAAGCCCCCTCATCCAGCAACAGCAGCAAAAAGGGGGACGAGTGAGAGATCCAGATCGAGAAAAAGAAGAGCTTGGCAATCCCATCAACGAACCCGTACAAGCGTATAACCTAAAAGAAGCGAAAAAGAAATGCCAACAGCTAGCAACTGAATATGAACGGTCTCTTGCAGATGTTCGCTCGCTCAGGCAAAGCCTGGTTTCGCTGCTACTTTCAGTGAGGGAAAATACATGAAAATTCGAGAATCTCAAGGTAAGAGTGTCTGGAACCATTCTGAGGGCTGGTGCTGCGAGCCTCTTGACCCCATACCGCCCGGTCATATTGCCCTGGCCGTTGAAGCGATCGATCTTAATCTTGTAGACTGGGATATCGAAGAAATTGGCGAAAAAGCAGGTTTTGATATTCAGTACAAATACACGGGAGTGAATGACCCGAAAGATGAATCTTTAGCTTGCGTAACTCAGTTTGTGGGCATCTATGAGGAATTCTCAAAGCTCGATCGCGATTTATCAGCTTTGATTGCAGCCGGCATCCCACGTCATTTATTTAAAATACTGACTTCCAACGATGACATCGATTTGAAGCCTGTAACGCAATACCTCAGAGCTGTCTCATAATGCTTTGAGTGTAGCGCAATTGTTTCTTTTTCCGTGCATTGCGATCGCCCTTATTGTCCGAAAGGGCGATCGGCTTTATCGAACTTCCATTCCCCTCACATTACTAAGCAACTGCAAGTTCATATTGCAGAACTAAAATTTCATCTGCTTTTAAAATAGCCATAGCATATTCAATTCCTTGACTATCAGCAAACTCCACTAAATACTGACATTCCCGAACCGTATCATAGACTTCGACAATAGTTCCCACAAGTCCTACTGGCAAATTAGAAACAGATTCGTATTCCGGTTCCACTAACGTTAATCGTGTATTTGAAATCGGCTTGAGAATCGCCACAGAATCCAAAAGTCTAAAGTTTTTTATCATGGTTTAAAAAAGCTGAAATCAAACGAGGGTTAGAATTAGTCAAAGTAATTTCCCAGATTGTCCGAAGCTCAATCCCCGCTGTATCGGGTACAGTCCAATCAACTTTAAACTGTTGCCCAAAATCAGTAGTATTTTCTTGGACGACTTCACCTTCAATGGCTGCTTTTTGAATAAGCTCTTGCAACACTTCTGCATTATTAGCTGTAATTCCCAAAACCGATGCAAAGACTCTGGCTTTGTGCTTTCCGCTCTTATTGCTCTGGATTTAAGCAGTAGCCGACTAGCTTTTGCAGAGAAACTTCAGCCCGATCGCCATTGAGTAGTTTCATTATAACTCCTGCTCACCCCCTTATTAGTTTCAATTTTTATTGTAAGGTAGATGCTTTGTCGCTGTTGCTTATGGTTATAATCTTCATCATGAATAGTTGCAAATAGTTTCACAGTTTTCTCATGGCAGCTTTCACAGCAGGATGAATCAATTCTTCAGGAATTCGATTGCGCTCAATATAAGTATTTATTTCTTCCTGGTTATCCAAATAAAAGCTCAGTGCGTCAAAAATCTGAGCTAATTTCAGATGAGGTAAGTGCATTGGTATTTCTTCAGGAGTAATACCCAAACGCCACAATTCCACGATCGCACGAACAGAAGTTCTCGTTCCCGCGATAATTGGTTCCCCTTGCAAGATTTCAGGGTGACGTGCGACATAACGCGAAGCAGATTGTGTAGTCATGGGAGATTAACCGGACACATCGATCTTGATTATAACTTAGGCTAAAACTCGGTAAAAGATTCAGAAATATTTAGGGCGATCGCTATTCCAAATCTCAAAGATCGATCGCCCTTTTTTTCCGAAAGAGCGATCGCCCCTGAATACATTTTACTTCCTGGCGCTAAACTCCGAAGCAACAATCATCGACCCAATACCCGAATCGCTGAATATCTCTTGCAACAAAGCGTGTTCGAGGCGACCATCAATAATATGAGCAGCCTTAACACCCTGAGCTAGACTCCGCACACAACAATTAACCTTCGGAATCATCCCCCCAGAAACAACCCCAGACTCAATCAACTGTCGAGCCTCCTGAATATCTAACTTGACAATCAGACTGTCTGGGTTGTGATAATCCTCCAAAATTCCCGCAGTATCAGTCATCAAAATCAACTTTTCTGCACCCAAACCAGCCGCAATTTCCCCAGCTACCGTGTCGGCATTAATATTGTAAGATTGACCGTTTTCATCCGCCGCCACGCTGGACACCACAGGAATATAACCGCTGTTCACCAAAGACTCCAAAATCTGGATTTTCACGCCGCTGACTTCACCAACAAACCCAATCCCCTCCCGGCCGTCCGGGCGAGCTTGAATCAGATTCGCATCCTTGCCGCACAATCCCACTGCTTTGCCACCAGCTTGGTTGATTAACGAAACAATTTCCTTATTTACCTTCCCCACCAAAACCATCTCCACAACTTCCATCGTCGCCGCATCAGTAACTCTCAAACCATCCTTAAATTGCGGCTCGATTCCCAATTTTTCCAGCCAAATATTAATTTCCGGGCCGCCGCCGTGAACCACAACCGGACGCATCCCCACGCAAGCTAGCAGCACAATATCCCGAACCACCTTGTCTTTGAGAGTGCTATCTTTCATCGCCGCACCGCCATATTTAACCACAATCGTGCGGCCGGCAAAGTGTTGAATGTAAGGCAGTGCTTCCGACAGCACCTCTACTCGATTAGTCTCGGAATTCCTAACAAAATCGCTATGTTTGAGCATGGGTAAATTACAAAAGATTAAAAACTTAATTCTAAACTTTAATGGCTAAACCACATATCAACAGCCACAAAAATCACTTTTTCTCTTAAATTTATCGACGCTTTGCCCGATCGATCGCCCTTTTTGACAGCCATCCTCAAAAACTTAATAGGTTTTTTTAATAATTTAACTCAAAATTTTGTATTATGACTTATAGTTTTCTTGCTAAAATCAAGAAATGTATCATTATCCTTAATTTACTAACGTTTTATGTTAACTGCTGTCGCCCCGGACTCCGAAAACTTTCAGTACAAGCTAGCATCAGAGGCTGACTCATCCCCCCGGATGACGGTATTTTGCGATTTAGACGGGCCGATCGTCGATGTGTCCGATCGCTACTACACAACTTATCAACAGGGATTAACCGACACTCAAGCAGCGTATCGCGCCCGGGGAATCAACCTCAACCTCCAAATCCTCAGCAAACAGCAGTTTTGGCAAATGAAACAAAACCGAGTGCCCGATACTGAAATAGCCAAAAGTTCCGGCTTGTGGGGAGAAGAAATTCATGTTTTTCTCGGATGCGTGAGTCGGATTGTCAATCAGCCAGACTTGTTGCACTTAGATCGCATCCAGCCGGGAGTGCAGTGGGCGATCGCACTTCTGCACTCTCGCGGCGTGCGACTGATTTTAGTCACCCTGCGGCCGAGAAATCAAGCCGTTCAACTGTTGCAAAATTACGGTTTAGCCAGACTGTTTACCAGCATTCGCGGCACTCAGATGATGGATGCCGCCTATCACAACTATACAGCCTTAAAAACCGAATTGTTGGCTGAAGTTGCAGCAGAATTTGAGTCATCCTTGGGTTCGGCTTGGATGATTGGAGATACCGAAGCAGATATCCTCGCCGGACAAGCATTGGGAATACCCACAATTGCCGTTACCTGCGGCATTCGCAGCCGCCATCAACTCCAAAAGCACCAGCCTAATTTCATTCTCAGCGACTTGATTATTGCCGTTCATCACTTACTAGGTTCGGCACAACAAGCGATATTAGACTGACTGCAGTTAACAGTTAACAGTCAACAGTTAACTGTTAACTGTTAACTGTTGACCAATGACCAATGACCAATGACTAATGACTAAGATTGTTCTAAATTTCTCGTCATTTCCCACAAGCGATTCAGGGGAAAATAAATCACCGGAGCCCAAAGACTGCTGAGAATAGCAGAACACAAAGCCACTCGCTGGCGATCGCTCCAAATTTCCACTAAAGCCCGATCGCCCATAGCCAGAAATTGCAGCCCCATCACCGTTTCCGCTACCACCGCCATCCCAAACACAATTAAGGCGATCGGAATCGGATCTCTCTCAACAATATCTGCAGGAATCGACCAGGTTTTCAGCAACACAACTGTTAAGACTCCGACAATAACTAGACTCACAGCGTGGGTGGGATGAGGAGCAGTCATCGCATCTTGAAGAAACCCCAAAACCAGGCCCATGCTAGCAGCTCCCCAAACTGTACGTTTCCGCTTAATACTCCAAGCTACCACCCAAATTAACAGCCAGTTCGGGCTAATTCCCAGCAATTCCATTCCCGGCATCCGAGTGGGTAATATCAGCACGCACAGCATCACAGATACAAATGTAACGGCGAAGTTGAGAAATTGGCGCGATCGCGAAGACATCCGAGATAAAGCCTTCATGGCTGCTTTGCTCCCCCAGACTGTGCAGAAGATTGACCCTCGGAAGCCTTTTGTTCAGCTTCCTTAGAGTGGGGGTAAACCACCGCCCACTCCAGAGAATTCATCGGTGCAGAGAACTCAACAACAGCTTCGGGAGCCGGAGTTTTATTCATATCCACCGAAACCACTTTTCCCACCGGCAAACCAGGAGGGAACAACTGACTGAAAGAAGAAGTTGAGACTACATCCCCAGGCTTGACATTAGGAACATTATCAAAAAATTCCATCACCGCCTGATTTCCACCTTTACCGCGCATAAAACCCATGTTGCGACTGCGAGTAATTCCCACACCCAATTGACTCGTCGGATCGCTGGCTAACAGCACCAAGCTAGTATTAGGAGTAACGCTAACAACCCGACCTACCAAACCGCCGGGGCCCATCACAGTAAAATCTGCTTTGATGCCATCATTACTGCCGCGCCCCAAAGTTACTTGCTGCCACCAGTGGTCGGCACTGCGACCGACAATAGGAGCGACAATCCCTTTAGGTTTCTTAGCCGAAACGTAACCTAAAAGCTCTTTTAGCTTTTGATTTTGAGTTTCTGATTCTAATAGTTGCGCTTGCAATTCTTGAGTGCGAGCCGAGATCAGTTGTTCTTGCTCAGAGGCGTTGGCTTGAAACGGACGAGTCACCCAATTGTAAACTTCAAATAGTGGAGCACCTTGTGTTTGTCGAACTCCCCAAGCGGCAGTTACAGCTAAACCTAAAATGACAATTGGCAGACGCAGATCCCACCACCTGCGGAGTGTATTTTTTAGCATAATTCCAGTTATCTAAAATTGTTATGTCAGGATTTTAGATTTTAGATGGCAGACCTATTTCTAAATCCAAAATCCCACGTTTGTTAACTACATATTGCGCGACGACTGCCCGCTGAAAACCCGTTCCAACTGTTTGTTTTCCAATACCCTACCAGTTCCCAAAACCACGCAGCACAGCGGATCGGCTGCCACGTGAGTGACAATTCCTGTTTCGTGACTGATCAGAGTATCTAAACCTTTCATCAGTGCCCCGCCGCCGGCGAGCATAATTCCCCTGTCAATAATATCTGCTGCTAATTCCGGGGGTGTGCGTTCCAAAGTACGCTTGACAGCTTCCACAATTACTGAAAGCGGTTCCGACATACTTTCGCGAATTTCTGGGCCTTTGATTGTAACAGTTCGCGGCAAACCCGAGAGCAAGTGCAAGCCCCGCACTTCCATCATCACGTCGTCATCCTCGGTCGTTGGATATGCAGAACCCACTTGAATTTTAATTTCTTCAGCAGTGCGTTCGCCGATGACCAAATTGTGAACTTTTTTCATGTATTGGACGATCGCCTCGTTGAGTTCGTCGCCGGCTACCCGCACTGACTCGCTGATCACCGTGCCTTGCAAACTCAAAACCGCAACTTCCGTCGTACCCCCACCGATATCTATAATCATATTGCCAGTCGCCTCAGCAACAGGCAATCCAGCCCCGATCGCCGCAGCAATCGGTTCATCAATTAACCGCACTTCTCTAGCACCGGCCTGAGTTGCCGCCTCAATGACAGCCCGCCTCTCCACTCCGGTGACACCGCTGGGGATGCCAATAATGATCCGCGGCGAAACTAAGCTTCTGCCTTCGTGAACCCTGCGGATAAAAGTCTTGAGCATCAGTTCGGCCGTATCGAAGTCTGCGATTACCCCGTCGCGAAGCGGGCGCAGTGCTATGACATTCCCTGGCGTGCGCCCGAGCATTTTTTTAGCATCTTCTCCGACAGCCAGCGGTATTTTTAAGTCTTGGTCGATCGCGACTACAGAAGGTTCTTGGAGAACAATACCTTTGCCGGATACATAAACGAGCGTGTTAGCAGTACCGAGGTCGATACCCATATCTCTAGATAAGGAAAATCGATTGAGAAGACCCACTGATTTGTACCCCCCCAAACTAAAATACTATTGTGTGCAATAATGTTGTTACAAAAGTGTAACCGAGGTGGATTCTATTACGTTTTTGATCCTGAGTCTAGTCAGAAATGTACATTGTCGAGCATAGGTTGAGCGCAAACTCGCCAATCATCCACAATCAATATGTTCTGGTAAGTGGGTGTAAAATCAGGATGAAGCCCTCATTCGCGCTGTTCCAAGTTCAGTTTGGAGGCGGGCGCGTGTCTGGCAGAGTTTAACTACATCACCGATCGACCACATTCCCGAAAAAGTTTATGAGTCTTAATGTTGTGACTTTGGTAGGCCGCGTCGGCGGCGACCCGGACGTGAAGTATTTTGAGTCGGGTACAGTTAAGTGCAAGTTGACGCTGGCCGTGAGAAGACGATCGCGCAATAACGACGAACCAGACTGGTTTACTCTGGAAATCTGGGGCAAAACAGCGCAAATCGCTGCTGATTACGTTCGCAAAGGCGCTCAAATTGGCGTCACAGGCTCTTTGAAGTTCGATCGCTGGCAAGACCGCAGTACAGGAGCTAATCGCTCAATGCCTGTAATTAAAGTAGACCAGTTAGACTTGCTGGGTTCCAAACGCGACAACGAGTCGGGTATGTCGCAAAACAACAGCGAATTCTAGTGTTTGGGGAATTTGGAAAGTAATATTTTGGAATTGGGTAGCGGCTGGTGAGTTCAGAAAAGTTAGAAATTGTTCAAACTGAGTATCAAGCTGGCCGAGTAGCTTTTGAGAGCGGGTTGTATGCTCAAGCTGTGCAGAGTTTAGAAACAGCTACCGGTTTGGTCGATCGCAATTCCCGGTTGGGCGGCGAGGTGCAGATGTGGCTGGTGACAGCCTACGAAGCCTCTGGCGACACCGAAAGGGCGATCGGGCTTTGCGCGCAACTCACCCGCCATCCCCGCCAAGAAACCCGCCAGCAAGCAAAACGCCTGCTGTTCATTCTGGAAGCCCCCAAACTCAGTATCCCTGACGAATGGACGGTGAAAATCCCCGATTTAGCAGCTTTAGATGAAAATCAATCAATCAGTTTTCAAGCCAATCCCAACGCTGATATCAAGTATGCGAAACCCAAGCCCGTTGTACCCGAACCTGTGGACTTGAGTCAGGTTAATACGAAAGATAATCGATTTATCTGGGTGGCGTTAATTGCGATCGGGCTAATTCTAGGTGGCTTATTTATCAGTTATTAAGCAGTTAACCAATGGCTTTTAACAGTTATAAAAGCAAGTAGGGTGCGTCGCCATCTATAATCTGCATATATCCAATATCTCGCAGCGACGCACCCTACGGATTAACTAGGGGCGGATAAAACCATTTTTCAGCGTTAGTCCTGAGACAAATTAAGCCATGCCTTTTAGCAGTTATAAAAGTATCAGCGCTGTCGCCAAAGAATTCCAGATTAATTACCTGCGGGATAACTTCATTATCGAAACAGAATTTGCAGTCAGCGACATTTTTCGGAATGAATTAGAATTGATTTTCAATGAAGGAGTATTTGACAACTCAGAAATCGCAATTTGTGAAAATATCATTTATCCTGTACTAAAAGAAGTTTGGAAAATTTATCGAAGTAATTTTCTCCTCTGGAGTCACCAAACCTTAATCTATAATGAGAATTTGTCAGGAATTCCAGATTATATATTGGCGAAGCGCTCCACCCTAGGCACAGTAGTTTTTGACAAGCCCTATTTCATCTTAGTTGAAGCCAAGAAAGAGAGCGCATTTGATGAAGGATGGGGGCAGTGTTTGGCAGAAATGTACGCCGTGCAGCGACTGAACAATGAACCCGAACAAACTATCTTTGGTATTGTTTCTAATGGGGCAATGTGGCAGTTTGGCAAGCTCAAATTAGAAAGGTTTACTCAAAATAAAATTTTCTATACAATTCAGGACTTAGAGCGACTGTTTGCAGCCGTTAACTATGTTTTTAAACAGTGCGAATTACAATTATAGCAGAAGGAAGTTGGGCAACAGATATAACGGATGTAAAGAAGAAGCAAGAAGGGAAATGGAAGTCGGAAGAACATTGATGTGGAAATACAGCTCTAGTAATAGTTTCAGCTATCAAGAATGCGATGCACGCTCGCGAAGCCGAAGGGTTCAGGATCAATTCCGTCGAAGTGTTGTAACCGTCTTGGCTGTTGTTATAACTGCTCGGCCCTAAAAAAGAATGATTTAGGTATTGACAGGGGCTGATTTTTTGTGATATTATTTTAATAATGGGAGTGGTAATAAAAATATTATTTTTATCACCACTCCCATTATTAGATTATACTTAATTAAATCTTAAAAGTCAAGCCTTTAACCTTCAAAAAAATGCGATTTTTTTTTATTTCAATCAAAAAAATATTTTCTAACTAAAATAACAGCCAAGGCTGTTAAGAGATAGTAACAGGAGTAGGGATTGAATCACCGAATGATCGAGGGGGTGGTAAACCCGGATTTGGTATCAGATGTTGAAGAGCGATTGCTAAAATAAAACAAAGACCAAACCTGAAAGGCGATTATTGTGAGCGATTCAACCATAGAACAGATATTGAAATTGGCCTCTGAGCGCGTCGATGCTGCTGAAGTATACTATTTGTCGAGTCAAGATACGCCGATCGAATTTGAGAACAATCGCCTCAAGTCCCTGCAAACCAAAGCCCTGCAAGGCGTAGCACTCCGGCTGATTCACTCCGGCAAAATCGGTTTTGCCAGTTCTACAGACTTAACGCGGATAGACGATTTAGTAGATGCAGCGATTCAAACAGCCGAAATCGGCGACCCCGCAGAATTTGAGCTCGCCTCCGACTTCCACCTAAAAGGCCCGGAAACCACCTACACTCCGCCCACAACTGCTGAATTAGTCGAAAACGGCAAAAACCTGATCGAGCAAGTTCACGCCTACAATCCCGATATTATGGTAGATGTGGGCTTCCACGTCCGCAGCGGCCGCGTGAAAATTGCCACGACGCGAGACGTGTATGCTGAAAGAAGCAGCCAAATAGTCAGCGGTACGATCGCCGGAAATTTGGTAAAAGGAGAAGACTTTATGCAAGCATACAGTTACGATGTAGCGCGCGATCGACCCCTAGACACCGACAGCATCCTGCAATCACTCCTCGAAAAATACCGCCTCGCCGAACATTCAGCCACCATCGCCAGCGGTTCCTACCCAGTATTATTTACCCCCAGAGCTGCCGCCAGCACCCTCGGCGGTTTATTTGATACCATCCTTTCAGGTCAAGCAGTCGTTCAAAAAGCCTCTCCCCTAGCCGACAAAATCGGCGAAACCTTATTCGACGAACGCTTCACCTTTTTTGAAGACCCCACTTTAGGCCCTTCAGCTTGTCCCTTTGACGACGAAGGAACCCCCACCACCCGCAAAGTCTTGATTGACAAAGGAACTGTCACCGGATTTTATTGGGATCGCAGGTGGGCCGCCCGCGCCGGTGTACGATCGACCGGCAACGGTTTTCGCGGCGGATTGTCTCGCCCGGGCCCAAATTTGACTAACTTTTGCATTTCCCCAGGAAATACCGCCACCCAAGACTTGATTGCTAGCATGGACGAAGGTCTCATAATAGAGCAGGTTTTAGGTGCAGGTCAGTCCAATCAGTTAGCTGGAGAATTTTCGGTCAATTTGGACTTAGGCTATAAAGTAGAAAAAGGCCAAATAGTCGGCCGCGTCAAGAATACAATGGTGGCAGGCAGCATTTTTGAAGCCTTTAAAAATTTGGCAGATTTGAGCAGCGAATGCGAATGGGTAGGCGGTGCGGCTTATTTGCCGAGTATGCTGTTTCAACAGTTGGGTGTAGCTTCGAGGCAATAAGTTCAGTGCGGTTAATTTAAAGTAGGGCGGACAACTGCATAAAGTTTGTAGTAAGGACTTTAGTCCTTATTGACTAAAAGCTTTAAGAAAGAACTGAAGTCCTCTAATTTAAAGTAGGGCGGACACTACATAAAGTTTGTAGTAAGGACTTTAGTCCTTATTGACTAAAAGCTTTAAGAGAGGACTGAAGTCCTCACTACAAACGAAAAAATGGTTGAACTCGGCAATTGCTAAACTTCCTAATTCATGCAAACAGGAAAAAATCGGGAAAAAGGTAAAATGAAAGAGCAAAATGTCAAGGATGGAATTCGCAAAAGTAAAAAGCACTTTTTCTTTTTTTTACCTTTGTTTTTTTGCCTTTTAACTCTAGTGACTGGATGCGTTCAGTACGATGTTGGGGTCAACTTTGACAGTCAAACTCACGGCGAAATTGTGCAGCACATTAAGCTGGGGGAAAGGTTGACGAGCTTCAGCAGCGACACTGTTGCAGAATGGTTGAAAAGTGTAGAACGCCGGGTGAGGTTGCTGGACGGAAAAGCTAAACGGCTTTCCGATACAGAAGTTCTAGTGAGCATTCCTTTCAATAATGGAGCCGAGTTAGAAGACAAGTTCAACCAATTTTACAATCCGATCGCCCCAACCGCAAACTCTCGGGTCGCAAGTCCGCTAGAAACCGATTTGCCGAAGTTTGAATCTCACCTGAGTGTCAAGCAAAATAATTTGTTATTGGTGCTGCGAAATCGGTTGAGTTTGGAATTGGACTTGCGCTCTCTTTCTCTGCTTTCCTCTAACGGCAGTCTGCTGCTGAGTCCGGGGGGACTTTTGGAGCTAGACTTTAGCTTGAACACGCCTTGGGGCGCCGAAAGTATTGAAACTACTGTCGCCGGTGCGCTGGTTCCCCAAAGCTATCAGCAGGGAAAGCAGTTAGTTTGGAAGCTGAAACCCGGGGAAGTTAACTATTTGGAGGCGATGTTCTGGATTCCCAGTCCCGTAGGAATTGGGGCGCTGATTATTGCCTTATTTGTGGCGGCAGGCATTGCTTTAAAATATCAAATATTGCCAGCAATGGGAATCGGCAAGAAACCGCAAAACATCGGTCAAACCTAAAGAAGAGATGTTCGCTCCGGGGCGGGTTTACCCATATCTTCAATAAACTCTATGAGATCCAATAAACTCGCCCCTTTCCCGGATATTATAGCGTATTCCAGGTTTGTGAAGTGTAGGGACACGGCAGTGCCGTGTCCCTACGGGGAA
>JAUBOH010000191.1:7327-12231 GCA_036700145.1 Microcoleus occultus BM001215366 | reverse complement strand
GAAGGGGGACTTTGAGAAGAGTCTTGTCCCCCCATTGTAGGGGCGGTGCCCCCGTGCCCGCCCGCCCTCTTTAGGGGGATCGGATTCTATGCAGCATCATAAAAAAATGGTATTATTTTCAAAACTTCACCAGATATATACTTTAAGGAAACTTAAGCCATGACCGTTGATGAAGCAATCGCGATCGCAGAAACAGTCCTTGATGGCGAAGGCTTAAACGACGTGCAAGAGCTCATCTTTAGACAATGCTGGGAAGGCCGATGTTCCTATGAGGAAATTTCTCAACTCTCTCAATATAATGATGAATATATAAAAGCGCTGGCGGCTAAACTCTGGAAACAACTCTCAGAGGCTTTTGATGAAAAAGTAAAAAAAAGTAATTTACGCTCTGTTTTTAAGCGATACTTGCGACGACATCAAGTGACATTACATCGAACTCAAGTAATTGGAGTTAATCTCAGCGGTGCTAATTTAAGTGGTGCCAGATTATCATTCGCAAACTTAAGTGAATCTGATTCATCAGCAGATTTACACGGTGCAATTCTATCTGATTATCATACAGTATCAGATGAAATTATTAAGCCTGAAGACGCGCATAACCAGGGGATTTTGTCAAGCATAAAAGAACGGATTTATCACTGGAATGATTTGCGTTTTCACTGCGAAGAACAAGTAAAAATTGCCGAAGCGCTCGATCGCACAAACACCCTCTTTTTCCCCAACTCCAAAGCCCGCCTCACCACACCCGCGGGCCGACAAAACCAAGAACCAGATTTCCTGATATTCCACCAAGGCAAATGGGGTATTCTGGAAATATGGCATCCCGACACAGAAAAGGATGAAACGCGCGATCGGCTGTTTGGATCTCACGGTATCAGCATCATCCACTATTGCGACGCCCAAAGATGCTGCGAAGATGCCGATCGCATTGTCCAAGAGTTTTTAGACATATTGAGTCAGGGATAGAGGGAGAGGTTTTCTGATAAGGGCGATCGTATAGGGGCCCAGAAACCGGGTTTTTTAGGAAAATACTTCGTTGTCACCGACAGATTAGGTAAAAACCCGGTTTCTTTGTCGGAGTGCGTCAGTCCATAAGGGCGATCGCACAAACACCGCTCAGCTATATTTCCCTGAAGACTCAGCAGCATTAGCCAGCCTCTCCACGCCGGCTCGGACAATTACTGCCAAATCTGCGATCGGCATACATTGAATTTTTTTAAGCAAGTCGTTGGTATCCAGAGGTTCCGGCATTGGCTTGCCTTCGAGATGAGCCATTAACTCTTCCATCGTAAAGCCCGCTCTTGTCGCAATCTGCGTCAAATTTTTTGTATCCGGGAGTACCTGTCCTTTCTCCCAATACTGAACAGCAGACCCAGAGACTCCCAATAGCCTACCAAAAGCGCTAAAACTCATGGAGCCACGCGCTAGCTTCACAACTTCGCTCAGTTTTTTCTTAGCTTCTGAGTCCACAGTATTAGTCACCAGATAAACACAACTCCTAGTTTACAGATAAATCTCTCTAATACTCATTCCCCAGCAGCTTCAGCCGATGCAGCGAATCTATCCGCTACAGCTTTGCTTTCTTAGCGCCACCTGACTCAGAGGCAAAAACTGAATTTTTTTGACAATATCGTTAATTTCTGGGGCTTGCGAGACTGGATTGCCATCCAAAATGCTGAGAAACTCTTCCAGCGAATAACCAGCTCTCGCAGCAATTTTAGCCAAGTTTTCCGTCTCTGGAACCGTATCGCCCCTTTCCCAAAGCTGAACAGCGGTAGCAGAAACGCCCAAAAGCTTACCAAATGCTCGCTGACTCATTGCTCCGCGCGCCGTTTTGATAATTTCACTAAGTTTTTGTCTATTTTGGATGCTCACGACTTAAAAGCTATGCGATCATATCTACCAGTCTACTTACGAAGTGATACATCAACTAAATTTCCCAGACGACTCAGCCGCCGCCGCGAGCCTATCCATCACGGCTCTACCAATGACTGCTAACTCACTAATGGGTATACATTGAATTTTCTTAAGCAGATCGTTAGTATCTACGGGTTCCTGCACCGGCTTGCCTTCGAGGTGAGCCATGAGCTCTTCCATCGTAAACCCTGCTCTTGTCGCAATCTGAGTCAAATTTTTCGTATCTGGAAGTACCTGCCCCTTTTCCCAATACAAGACAGAAGCAGCAGAAACTCCCAACAGCTTGCCAAAAGCGGTCAGACTCATCGAGCCCCGCGCTAATTTAACAACCTCACTCAGTTTTTTCTTAGCTTCTGCGTCCACGGTATCAGCCACGAGATAACCACAATTCCTAGTTTACTTGTGTACCAACAAATTTACCTGTCTTGCTTGACAGGAGAAGATTTAACAGATATTATTTTAATTAAATTGAAAATTTTAATTTTAATGAAAACGGATTTAGGAGAAATAGCAATGACCAAGAGACGCAATCTAAAAACTCACAAGCCCAGCCGCACCCGTCAAAGCCTCACAGCCTCCGGTTGGCTAAAACCCCAGCGCTGGCAAATCTCCAAAATAGAAGCAGCCGAAGCTCTGAGAATGCCGGTAAACCGGATAGTCAAAGTCTACCCCAAACAACATCAAGTAATAATTGTTTACCTGAACAAGAAAGGACAAAAATGCAGTTCCTTTTTCAGCTACAGACTATTTGCCAGATGGGAACAAGAGACGATCGCCAAAATTGCCAGTTGTCGAAACCAGCAAACCCTAGCACCCCTAGAAGTCATTGTACAATACGACCTCGAACATTTCAAATATCCAGTGGCGATCGCCGACGCAATTTGGGAAGCCTTACTCAACCACATCTCCCGCGTAACAAGGGAACTGAGGCTGAGCAAACAATGCGCCTAGCCCCCGATTATCGCATCCATCAATTAGTAGAAGCAGCCAACTCAGCCAAACGTCCCTGCTGATCCTGAGAAATGCAAGTCTGAATAATCTCCTCAATATCCCCTTCCAAAACACTATTGAGCGAAAAATTCTCCCCCAAACGGTGGTCGGTAGCCCGATTATCCTTATAGTTGTACGTGCGAATTTTTTCCGATCGCGAACCAGTACCAACCTGCCCTATACGCAGCTCCTTCACCTCATCCTGCTGCTCCCGCAACTTAATATCATAAAGCTTAGCCCGCAAAATCTGCATCGCCCGCTCCTTATTCTGCAACTGACTGCGCTCCTCAGTACAGAAAATCCGAATCCCAGTCGGCTTGTGAAACAAATCCGCAGCAGTTTCCACCTTGTTCACATTTTGGCCACCAGCACCGCCCGATCGAGCCGTACTCATCTGAATATCCTTCGGATCGATGTGAATTTCCACATCATCAACCTCCGGCATCACAGCCACCGTCGCCGTCGAAGTGTGAATCCGGCCACTAGCTTCAGTCAACGGCACCCGCTGTACCCGGTGTACCCCAGCCTCAAACTTCAGCTTGCTATAAACGCTGTCGCCCTGAACTTCCAGAATCACCTCTTTAAAGCCACCCATATCCGCCAGCGACTCACTCACCAACTTCACCACCCAGCCTTGAGTTTGAGCGTAACGGGAATACAGCCGCAGCAAATCTCCAGCCCAAATACTAGCCTCATCTCCGCCAGTACCCGCCCGAATTTCCAGCATAATATTCTTATCATCGTTCGGATCGCGGGGCAGTAGCAACACCTTTAAACGGGTTTCCAAATGTGCCAATTTTGACTCAAGTTCCTCAACTTCCAGCGCAGCCATTTGCTGCATTTCTCGATCGCTCGCTGCCTCTTTCAGAACTTGCCGCGCACCTACTAAATCTTCCTGAGTTGTTTTCCACAGCTCAAAAGTATCGACCACATCCTCCAAGGACGATCGAGCTTTTGCTACCCGCTGAAACTCATAATTATCCCTAGCCACATCCGGGTCAGCCATGCGGCGAGTCAACTCATGAAAAGTTTGCTCTACCGACTTCAATTTATCCAGCAAATAAGATTCAGCCATTGTCAGTTGTCCTCCGTCAATCGATTTTAGATTTTAGATTTTAGATTTTAGATTTTAGAATTGAAGAGAAGTTTGGCTGGAATCTCGATCGCACTCAACTGCCAACCACCGAGTCTTCAATTCTTCAATTTCCAATCCGAGGGCAGTAAGTTGTCAGTAGCAAAAACTACTCTCAACAAACTATCGATTTTAGATTTTAGATTTTAGACTTTAGATTTTAGAATTGAAGAGCTGTTGGAATAAAATGCCGATCGCACTCAATTGCCCGCATAGCAAATCTTCAATCTAAAATCTAAAATCCGAGGGCGGTAAGTTATCAGCAGCAAAAACTACTCTCAACAAACTGCGGACAAATGACAATCCGGCTACTTCTTCTTTTTGCCTTTCGCAGCAGGCTTAGCTTCTGCGGTCGGAGCTTCCATTTTCAAAGGCCCGGAGGAAGCATCTGCCTTGGGCATTTCGACATCCGTCATGCCGTACTTCCGCATAAAGCGTTCCACACGACCTTCAGTATCAATAATCTTCTGAGTGCCAGTATAAAAAGGATGATTCCCAGACCAAACATCAACTTGCAGTTTTGCTCTAGTAGAACCAACCGTCATCACGTGTTCCCCGTTGCAATAAACCTGAGCTTCGGGATACCACTCAGGGTGAATGCCAGCTTTCGCCATTGTTTTTTTACTCTCTAATTTTTGACTTTAGTACCATTTTAGCTGTGCTAGGACTTGCATACCAACAACAGCAGCAATTTTCCGCGATCGTTGGCTGTGAAAGCGCGAATCGGGAATCAGAAATAGACCTTGAAAAAAAGAAGGATGGAATCTGGATAATTTTTCCTTCTTCCTTCTTCCTTCTTCCTTCTTCCTGACATCCGTTACATCCGTTACATCCGTTACATCCGTTACATCCGTTACATCCGTTA
>JAUBOH010000191.1:0-7227 GCA_036700145.1 Microcoleus occultus BM001215366 | reverse complement strand
ATCCGTTACATCCGTTACATCCGTTACATCCGTTACATCCGTTACATCCGTTACACAATCGGCTGCCGAACCTTCTCTTACCGCTTCGAGTATTGAGGAGCCTTGCGAGCTTTCCGCAAACCGTACTTTTTCCGTTCTTTTGCCCGCGGGTCGCGAGTCAAATAGCCCTCAGTCTTGAGAGGCTTGCGGTTGTCGGGGTCTAATTGACAAAGCGCTCTAGCGACACCCAAGCGAATCGAGTCAGCCTGACCTGTCAAGCCACCGCCTTCAACTTTCACCAAAATGTCGTACTCATTTTCCAGACCCAAAGTTTCCAGAGGGGCCTTAGCGAGCGCCAAATAAGTAGGGTTGAATTGCAGGTACAAATCCCCATCTTTACCGTTGACAGTCAATATGCCTGTGCCGGGAACCAAGCGCACCCGCGCCACGGAACACTTGCGGCGGCCGGTACCCCAGTACACAGCGCGGCCGGTATCAGTTGCTTGCATTAGTCATTTCCTCCCGGAATCGTGTGAACAATTAACTCTTCTGGTTTTTGAGCTGCGTGCGGATGGTTAGGGCCAGCGTACACTTTCAGCTTAGTAAACAGTTGTCTGCCCAGAGATGTGTGAGGCAGCATTCCCCGAATCGCTTCTTCGACAATTCTTTCGGGCAAACGTGCTTGCAATTTGGCAAAAGTTTCTGTTTTCATCCCACCTGGTCTTCCAGAGTGGCGGCGGTAGATTTTCTGGGTGCGTTTTTTGCCAGTAACAGCGATTTTATCGGCATTGATCACAATTACGAAATCGCCGGTATCCATAGAAGGAGTGTAAGTCGGTTTGTGTTTACCGCGGAGGTACATGGCAACTTCTGTTGCCAGACGGCCCAGCCGCTGGTCGGCGGCATCGACCACGTACCACTTGTGCTCTAGGGAGTCTTGAGTAGGGACGTAAGTTTTGTTCATTGTTTGTTCTTAGTTGTCTATTAACTGTTAACTGTTGTTAGTTGCGGTGCCCGCTCGCGTAGTCGAAGGGTCAGTTGTCAGTTGCGGTGCCCGCTCGCGTAGTCGAAGGGTCAGTTGTCAGTTTTTAATTGTTAGTTGTCCTTAGTTTTTTATTAGTAGTTACCTAATGACTAATGACTAATGACTAATGACTAATGACTAATGACTAATGACTGATGACTAATGACTAATGACTAATTTTGGCTGAGTGTCGTACCAGACATCTGGGGGAAAAGGAAATTCTGAATAGCCAACCCGCAGCAGGCACAAACCTTGAGGGGGAGCGGCATATTTCACCATTTCTCGACGTTCGTTGACCCAGATATCTGTGAAATTGTCGATCGCCCTTTCGCCGCGACCCACCTGCACCAGCAACCCCACCAGCAGCCGCATCATCCCATACAAAAACCCGCTCGCCTGAACCTCAATATAGATCAGAGACCCAGAACGCTGACACTCGGCCGCTTGCACGTCCACCCAGGAATGGGGGCGGGCAGACCCCGCGCGGTGGAAAGCAGCCAGATGATGCCGCCCGATTAGCGGTGTCAAAGCTGCCTGAATCAAAGATTCATCCACAGGTGCGTGATAGCAGTGCCAAGCAAAAGGACGCACAAACAAGTTAGGGGTCGGGTCTGTGTAAAGAGTGTAGCGATAGCGCCGCCAACTGGCTGAGAACCGAGCGTGCCAGGTAGGTTCCACCTTTGCCGAAGCTCGAATTAAAATATCTTTTGCCAGTCGAGAGTTGAGAACGCTTGCCCAGCGGTGAGCCGGAATTGGGCCCGGGGCGTCAAAATGGGCTACTTGAGCAGCGGCGTGAACTCCCGCATCAGTTCTCCCGGCAGCGTGCAGCGTTACCGGGCGTTTCAGAACAGTCGATATTGCTGTTTCAATTTCTTCTTGTACTGTACGCTGGTTCGGCTGTCGCTGCCAACCGTGAAAGTTGGTGCCGAGGTATTGAATCACAAGAGCAACGCGCTGTTTGTTATTAGTTATTAGTCCTTTGTCAAGAGTCATTAGTTATTTTTTTAGTTATTACTTGTGATTTGTTAGTTTTCCCAATTCACTGACTAATGACTGATAACTGACGACTAATGACTGATGACATTAAACCAATTCAACGATCGCCATTTCGGAATTGTCTCCTTGACGGGGAACAGTTCTCACTACGCGGGTATAGCCCCCGTTGCGCGAGCCGTATCGTTCTTGTGCAGCCTCAAACAAGGCGTGTACTAACTGTTTGTCGTAGATATAGCCCATCGCTTGGCGGCGAGCGGCCAAGGAGCCATCTTTTGCCAGGGTAATCATCCTGTCCGCCTCAGAGCGCAGCGCTTTGGCGCGGGCGAGAGTGGTAGTGATTTTACCGTGGCGGATTAATTCGGTGGTCAGCGAGCGCAGTAGGGCGCGGCGCTGGTCAGCCGGTTTGCTGAGTTGGGGAACGCGACAGCGGTGACGCATAGCAGTTGGTAATTGGTAATTGGTAATTGGGCATAGGGATAGTCCGCGCTCTAGGGGGTGAATCCTTGGTTCTGAAGAACTCACGCACTTAAAATTCCGAACTTGTTTACCCGTTACCCGTTGATTAACTTTTAGCTGACTTTTCCTGTGGCAAAGTAATGCCCAAGCGCTTTTGTAAAGCTTCAATCACTTCTTCTGCCGACTTCTGCCCGAAGTTCTTGATCTCGAGCAAGTCTTCTTGGGTATAATCCAATAAGTCGGCGACTGAGTTGATCTGAGCCCGCTTGAGACAGTTGTAAGCCCGGACGGACAACTGCAATTCTTCGATCGGAATTTGGCTCGTAGGGTCGGCTTCACCTGGATACTCTGGTTTGAGAGAATCTTGGGTGATGTCTTTGAGAGGTGCGAACAAATCTACCAGGATGTGGGCAGATTGACTCAGAGCTTCTTGAGGAGTCACGCTGCCATCAGTCCAGATTTCCATCACCAGCCGGTCTTTCTCGACAGTGCCGCCTAGCCGAGCATCTTCAACGCTGTAGTTGACTCTGCGAATCGGCATAAAGATGGCGTCAATTTGGAGAAAATCCAAAGCCGACCCATCATCGCGAGTGCGGTCTACTGCTCGGTATCCGATGCCTTTTTCAATTCTGAATTCCATTTCCAGAACTGAGCCCGGGGAGAGAGTCGCAATGTACTGAGAGCGATCGATCAATTCCACCTCAGAGGGCAAATCGAATCGATCGGCCGTAACTGTGACTGGCCCCTCAATCCGCAACCTGCCGATTTGTGGCAGCTGAGAATGAGTTTTGAGGACAACCTCTTTCATGTTCAGCAGAATTTCCAGAACGTCCTCACGTACCCCTTCGATGGTGGCAAACTCGTGATTGACGCCCGCGATTCGGACTGAAGTTACTGCTGTTCCTTCCAGATTTGACAGCAGAACTCGCCGAAGCGCATTCCCAACAGTTGTTCCCTGACCGCGATCGAGCGGTTCCAGGACAAATTTTCCGTACTGACTGCGGTCTTTGTCAGTATTAGACTCTATACATTCAATTTGAAACTGCGCCACGGAGTGACCTCCCTTTTCCACTTTGGATTTTTGATTTTGGATTTTAGATTGCAGAGCATACCCCTGAACGGATTTCGGATTTTGGATGGACGGGGCAACAGTTAGAACCATTAGTTTGTGACTTTAAGCAGTTAGCCATTATCCAAAATCTAAAATCTAAAATCTCAAATCGTTTTAGACTCTACGCCGCTTGGGAGGGCGACAGCCGTTGTGAGGAATTGGGGTAACATCTCTAATCAGGGTAATTTCCAGTCCCGCCCCTTGCAGCGCCCGAATTGCAGTTTCTCGACCGGCTCCTGGCCCGCTCACCATTACTTCTATTTGGCGCATTCCCTGGTCGTTGGCTCTGCGGGCTGCACTTTCTGCTGCTGTTTGAGCTGCAAAGGGAGTCCCCTTCTTCGCTCCTTTAAAACCGCTGGAACCTGCGGAGGCCCAGGATATTACTTCGCCGTTAAGGTCAGTAATAGTTACAATCGTGTTGTTAAAGGTAGACTGGATGTAGCCTACCCCATTGGGTACATTCCGTTTCTGCTTTTTTGCACCAGATTTCTTGCCTGTTTGTTGTCGCGCCATATTAGTCTCTTTAACGTTTCTCTCAACTAATGTCCCGAAGCGCTAGGAGCCAGCAGCCCCCAGCGTAGTTTTCCCAAAAAGAGATTACTTCTTGGAAGGTGCCTTTTTCTTGCCCGCAACTGTTCGGCGGACGCCTCGACGGGTTCTGGCGTTGGTACGGGTTCGCTGGCCCCGCACTGGCAGACCCAAACGGTGACGGCGACCGCGGTAAGTCCCGATATCCATCAGGCGCTTGATGTTCATTGACTCCCAGCGCCGGAGGTCTCCTTCGATTTGGTAGGTGCTTTCTACATGAGTCCGCAGAGTTGTCACGTCGGCCTCTGTTAAATCCTTGACGCGAGTGTCAGGATTTACGCCTGTTGCAGCGATAATTTCTTGGGCCCGCGACAGGCCTATTCCGTAAATGTATGTCAGACCTATTTCGACGCGCTTATCGCGTGGAAGGTCTACCCCGGCAATCCGTGCCACACTTTTTGTCTCCCTAGTTTTCCTGTTTGGCTACAATGTTCAATTAGGCAGCACCTGCGTGCAGTACCCAATCTTCCTGTTTTCTAACCTTGGCGCTGTTTGTGTTTCGGGTTAGTACATATCACCATCACTCGACCGCGACGGCGGATGACGCGACATTTCTCACAAATTTTTTTGACAGATGCTCGAACTTTCATCTTTCTTCCTGCCTGGAGAACCCCGTTCTACTGGAGAGCAGGCACGCACTCGACTGCCCGTAGAGCGGTGGGAGGAGAGGCTGGGCAAGGTGTAGGCCTCTCCTCGATTAAATTGTATAAAGTGCGGGTTGTTTTATGAAGGAGCCCGCTTGCACCCACTCCCATTGCTGGGGTAAAGTTCGCCGGCACTTGAATGTTGGCGCTCGATACTTTCACGGTGTAGCAATGACTTAACCCGGTACACCGGTGGGTTGTTGACGCCCTTCTCGGCAACACTACAAACGTAGCATTATAGCATAAATTTGACGCTTTTTACCAAATTCTCTCTAATTAAACTTAGAATTAGTTTTTAGAAAGTTTTATCTAAGCCTATTTTTTCCGAAGGCGATAAGTAATCCGGCCTTTGGTTAAGTCGTAGGGAGTCAATTCGACTTTGACGCGATCGCCTGGCAGAATTTTGATGTAGTTGCGGCGGATCTTGCCGGAAATGTGAGCTAGTACGTTAAACCCGTTATCTAGGTCAACGCGAAACATCGCATTGGGCAGGGATTCCGTCACAGTCCCTTCCATTTCAATTAAATCTTGCTTAGACAATTTGGTATTTACCTCAACTCTACATTTGATTAACTAGGAGTGTTCCAGCGTTTATCTCAAAACCTATTTACAGGCGCAGGATCGAACGGGAACAGGGGCAAAAATTCGGGCACTGTCGATCGACCGAATTGACTCAACCAACCCCTCGCTTTAGCTTTATTTGAGTAAAGTTGCGGCAATTAGTATTGAGTTCAATCCTGTTTTTAGCAACCCTCACAAAACCTGATAGCACAAAAAGCTCCTAGTTAACACATCTTAGCAAAAGCTGGTGAGTAACAAGCTCTATTGAGAGGGTTCAAGAGTCGCCAGAGAGGGCTTGTTGCAGTTGAGCGGTGACTAATTCCATCGATCGATCGCCATCAACCGCAACCAACTGTTCGCGGTTTCTGTAAAACTCAATCAAAGGCTCAGTTTGCTCGCGGTAAACTTGCAACCGGCGGCGGATCGTCTCCTCGTTGTCATCCTGACGCCCCCGCGACAGCAGGCGAGTCACCAAAACACTGTCGGGTACGTCCAAATTGACAGCTCTCAGAGCGCAGTTTTTTCCAGACGAACTTCCCCCTTCAGATCCCACATCGCATAGCAGTTTGTCAAAAAACGCTGCTTGCGGGACTGTGCGGGGAAAGCCGTCCAGAATCCAGCCACCGCTAGCATCTGGTTGATTCATGCGTTCTTGGACGATATCCATCAATAACTGGTCGGGAACCAACTCACCGGCATCCATGTAGGCTTGGGCTTTTTGACCCAAGGGAGTTTTCGCCACCACGCAAGCGCGTAGGATGTCACCTGTAGAAATGTGGGGTATTTTCCAAAGAGCGGCTAATAGCTGAGCCTGAGTTCCCTTTCCTGCCCCTGGAGGCCCCATAAAAATCAATTGCATTGCGATTACTTCACCATTCCTTCATATCGTTGGGAGATGACGTAAGTTTGAATTTGCTTAGCAGTTTCGATCGCCACACCTACTAGAATCAGTAGGGAAGTTGCGCCAAAGCCTCTAAAAGTTTGCACTCCGATCGCGCTTTCTACAGCAGTTGGTACAATCGCCACCAGACCGAGAAATATCGCTCCCAAGAAAGTCAAACGGTTCAAAACCTTCTCCACATAATCGCTGGTTTTCTGACCCGGACGAATCCCAGGAATACTGGCACCCATTTTCTTCAAATTCTGAGACATATCTACGGGGTTGACAATCAACGAAGCGTAGAAATAGCTGAAGAACAAAATCAAAGTCAGATAAAATAGCGCGTAAGCCCAAGGCGCCGGCCCGTTCGGACTCAAAACATTAGCAACTTGAACCAAAAACGGGTTGTTGAGAGATTGAGCGAGGAAAGAAGGCACAATCAACACCGAAGATGCAAAAATAATCGGCATGACTCCACCTTGATTTAAGCGCAGGGGTAGATAACTACGGCTCTCCCGATACACTTTGCGGCCGACTTGACGGCGAGCAGAAATAATCGGAATCCGGCGAGTACCTTCCTGAACAAAAACAATCCCGACAATTGTCACCAAAAAGACCAGCAGCAGCACAATTACGCGGCCGACAACTTGGGTGTCTCCACTTTGAGCCAATTCAAACGTTTGTCCCAAAGAACGCGGCAAAACCGACACAATGTTGATAAAAATCAACAGCGAGGCTCCGTTCCCAATACCTCGCTCCGTCACCACTTCCGATATCCACATTACAAACATCGACCCGGCTGTCAGAGCCAAAGCAGTTTGTGCGATGAAAAAAGGTCCTGGAGATTGAGCAAAAGGGCTGACCCAAATCGCAATGCCGATGCTTTGCAGAATTGCCCAGCCCAAGGAAACGTAGCGAGTAATTTGAGAAATTTTGCGCCGCCCTGCTTCCCCTTCATTTTTCTGCAAGTCTTCTAAACTTGGCAGAG
>JAUBOH010000190.1:0-12303 GCA_036700145.1 Microcoleus occultus BM001215366 | reverse complement strand
CCCCCTTACCAAGGGGGGGACTGAGGGGGGGTAAATCCAAAATTAAATTATGATGAATTCGCCCGCGTACAGCAAAATCGTCAATTTCTACAGTTCCCCATTCTGCTAACTGTTCGCGGATGTACTGCTGCACGTAAAAATGCCCTGCTGATGCGAGGTATGGATTGCGATCGCGTACAATTTGAATGAGATGGCTGTGCAAGCGTTCCTTGAGATTCATGCAGTCTGCTACACAATGACTATAATCAAATTATATTCTGTTTGACGCTTGAGGGCGATGGCAGTAAAATTAACTCATATTAAACAAACACAAGTATACATATATAAAATCATGCTCAAAGAAGTTAGAATAGAAAATTATAAATCGATTCAAAAGCTCAAACTGGAGTTGGGACGAGTCACTGTATTGATTGGTGAAAATGGCTGCGGGAAGAGCAATATCTTAGAGGCGATCGCCCTGGCTTCTGCTGCGGCTGATGATAAACTAGATAACGAGTTTCTAGCGTCTAGGGGTATTAGGGTGACAGAACCTCAATTAATGCGATCGGCTTTTGAGAGCGAAAATTTGGAAAAAGAGATTAAAATTGATATTAAAGGAAATGATGAAGAAAAATTTAATTTTATATTACAGAATCATAACTCTCCATATTCTCAGTGGATGGATATAAACTCCCAAAAATATATTACAGCATCTTTAGTAGAAAATCTCACAATTTTAAATGAAAATTATACAAAAAAATATTTAGAAAATGAACTTCAGCTTCAGCAACTAGATGAATTCAAAAAACTATTATCACCTGATAAATTGAAAACTGTATTAAAAGACTTACATAGTTTGTTGCGATCTCAAGAGGAGGAAATATTAAAATTAGAACAGGAAAAATTAAAACTACAAATCCAGAAAAAAATCTTTTCATTAAGATTTTATTTGCTAAAATTTACAATTTACTCTCCTGAAAACCAAGCCTTACGAACTTTTGAAAAAGAAGGGCAAATTCAACCATTAGGAATTAATGGAGAAGGCTTGTTTAAGCTATTAAAATTTTTGAATTCAGATCACCAGGATCAGCTTAATGAAATCAAGAAAAAACTGCAATTGATAGATTGGTTTCAAGATTTTGAAGCTCCTCCAAATTTATCCAATATTCAGAACTCTCTCCAAATTAAAGATAGATACTTAGATCCAGATTTAGCTTATTTTGACCAAAGAAGTTCTAATGAAGGTTTTTTATTTTTGCTTTTTTACTTTGCTTTATTTATTAGCGATATCACACCTAAATTTTTTGCAATAGATAATATAGACGCTTCCCTAAATCCTAGATTATGCCGCAGGTTAATCCAAGAATTAGTTGAATTAGCCAAAAAACACGACAAACAAGTTATATTTACAACTCACAACCCGGCTGTTTTGGATGGTTTAGATTTAGATGATGACGAACAGCGGCTGTTTGTGATTTATCGCAACCAATTAGGTCATACTAAAGCCAGACGCATTCTCAAACCTAAACCTCTTGAAGGACAGGAACCTGTAAGACTGTCCGAAGCTTTTTTGAGGGGCTATATCGGAGGACTTCCTAAGAATTTTTAATATGACTAATTTCGGATTAATTGCTGAGGGATTGACTGACCAGATTGTGATTGAAAATATTTTAATAGGGTATTTCAAGAATCCCGACCTAGATATTATACCGCTTCAACCAGAAAGAGATAAAGATGATGAAAACAAATTTACAGGTTATGGTAGCTGGAGTCAAGTATTTGCTTATTGTCGTTCAAGAGATTTTCAATAGTCGTTTCAATCTAATGATTATATAATTATCCAAATAGATACGGATGTTTCAGAAGAGTATGGTATTCCACAGCAAGATGAAAATGGTGAATTGACTCCTGAACAGTTAATCGAAAAAGTTATTGAAAAGTTCAAAAAGGAAATTGGCGAAGATTTTTACAGTAAATTTCAACAGCGAATCATTTGGGCTATATCAGTACATTCTCTTGAGTGTTGGTTGCTGCCACTTTATTATCAAGACAGTAAAAAGTCTAAATTAAAGAATTGTTTGGGTACGTTAAATAAGGAGCTTTTAAAGAAACATGATTTTACAATTGAAGCTAAAAAGCCTGAGTATTATCGGAAAATTTCCCAACAATATAGCAAGCATAAAGTTTTGATGGCTTGTTACCAACACAATCCCAGTTTGAACAGTTTTGTGGTAGAGATTGCAAGCAAAGAAATTGTGATGGTTTTAGAAGATGAGTGGTAACGTTTGCCAATTATCTATAAACTTTACCTGCTAAACTTCCGATTCCAATTCACTCACCCGCAACTGCACCGGCAATTCTACAGCATCCAACTCAGACGACTCCAACAATCTCGCCTCTTCATCCTCCGAATTAGCTGTACCGTTCGATCGCATTTTATTCAATTTCTCAGCTAAAGTATCTCGCTGGTTGATTAAATAAATGCTCACTAAAGTCAGCCCAACACCCATCGATTGCAGCGGATTCAAAACTTCGCCCAAAAACAAATTGCCGAACAGCAAAGCAAAAACAGGCGTTAAAAATGTTAAAGAGCTCAAACTGGTGAGACTGCCGCTGGAAGCAAAATAAAAGAACAAACCGTAGGCGATCGCACTTCCGAACACGGTAGAATAACCTAACGCCATCCATCCCGAAAAATCGATATTGACAAACTGCTCAGACTCAGTTGCAGCAGACATTGCCAACAACGGCAAACCGCCTAAAATCATGTGCCAACCAGTCGCCACCACCGGGTCAACATAACGACAAACCCAGCGCACCAAAACTGTTCCCACAGCCATCGACAGCGCCGCCAACAGCATCAACCATTCTCCACCCTGAAATAAATCTCCGATACCACCAGAAACCTGCATATTTTCAGGATGAAACAGCCCCAAAATAAAGCCATCTGGCAACCCAATTAAACTAATCCCAGCAACGCCAATAACTAATCCCAACCAGCCCCAAAAACCGATTTTCTCTTGAAACAGCCACAGACACAAAATTGCTACAGCTAGCGGTTGAGAGTCAATCATCACCGAACCCAAACCCGCCCCGGTTCTGGCCAAACCTTCTGCTAAAAAACCTTGAAACAAAGTGCCGTCAACTAGCGCAAACAGCGAAATCCACAGCCAAGCTTTCCAACCCTGCGGCTGCGCTTTTCCCATGAATGCCGCAGCGAGGAGTACCAACACGCCCGCAGGTATCAAACGGACGACTGCTACAAACAGCGGAGTCGTTTGCGGCATGACTCCTTTCATGGCTACCATCGCGGTTCCCCACAGGAAAAACGGCGCAATTAGCAACAGTGGCGCGAAGGGCAATTTTGAATCGGTAAGTTTTAGCTGCATGGGGAGGGCTCCAGACGATTGATGAGAGTGACTCTCACAGGGATGATGTAGAATTGTTAAGCAATTTTTCCAATTATATATCGGTGCGGGGTTAAGTGCGATCGCCCAAACCTCGATCGGTCTTTAGGAACAGGCCGGAGAGCCTGTTGCAAACACAAGCACAACCTCTACCCTGATGAATGAGGCACACTATAATTTATGGGACTTACGCATTGAGGCCGAGAAACCGGGTTTTTTTACGAAAATATTTCGTTGCAGTGCAAAGATTCGCTAAAAAACCCGGTTTCTGACTACCCGTGGGTAAGTCCTAAGTTAGCTACAAAATTTTACATTGCCCGAAAACTGCCCATGATTTGGCCATTCAAGCCCCGCTACCGCAAACAAATCGCTCGCATCGAAGTCACCGGCGCCATTGCCGGAGAGACCCGCAAACGAGTTCTAGAAGCCCTCAAAACCGTTGAAGAACGCAAATTTCCCGCTTTGCTGCTGCGGATAGACTCTCCCGGCGGCACTGTCGGCGATTCCCAAGAAATCTACAGCGCGCTGAAGCGTTTGCGCGAAAAAGTCAAAATTGTTGCCAGTTTTGGTAATATTTCAGCTTCTGGGGGAGTTTATATCGGGATGGGAGCCGAATATATTGTCGCTAATCCGGGTACGATTACCGGCAGCATTGGCGTGATTATCCGGGGGAATAATATTGAACGGCTATTGGAAAAGGTAGGCGTTTCTTTTAAGGTGATTAAATCGGGGCCGTATAAAGATATCTTGGCGTTCGATCGCGAATTGACGGAACCAGAACAGCAGATTCTGCAAGATTTGATCGACACCAGCTACCAGCAGTTCGTAGAAACCGTTGCTGAAACCCGGAAACTGACTGTTGAAAATGTCAAAAGTTTTGCCGACGGTCGTGTTTTCACCGGCCAGCAAGCTTTAGAGTTAGGTTTGGTCGATCGACTCGGCACAGAAGAGGACGCTCGCCGATGGACAGCCGAACTCGCGGGACTTGACCCGGAAAAAACCGAGTCCTGCACTTTGGAAAAATCAAAACCTTTCCTAAATCGCGTCTTGGGGAGTAGTCTGGATATATCGGGGATTTCGGCTTACAAGAATTTGCTGGAATTTGAGATGTCTACTAGCGGTTTGCCGCTGTGGATGTATCGCCCGTGATTAAATAAATTAGTCCGACGTCAGCAGTCCGACGTCAGCAGTCCGACGTCAGCAGTCAGCGGTCATTAGCTAGGTTGTAGGGTGCGCACTGCACTACTATAGATAGTGTAAAAATTGAAAATTTACGTAAGTGCTGCATTGCTAATTACAAATACCTAATGGCTATCATCTAACAATTAACTAATGACTAATAACTAATGACTGATGACTAATGACTGATGACTAATAACTAAAACATGGAGAATATTTGCGTGGAATGGCAAGTGCGGGCGATTCGTGGGGCAACTACTGCTAGCGATAATTCACTGGCAGCAATTCGAGAAGCGGTGAAAGAATTATTAGATGAATTAGAAAGGAAAAATGATATAAATCCAGATTTAATTATTAGTGCTACGTTTTCTGCTACTCGCGATTTAGATGCTGTGTTTCCCGCCGCGATCGCCCGCGAACGTCCTCACTGGTGCAATGTTCCGTTATTGGATGTGCAGCAGATGCACGTTGAGGGTTCTTTGCCGCGCTGCATTCGGTTTTTGATTCACATCAATTGGCCGGCGCATACTGAAATTTATCATCCTTATTTGCGGGGAGCTCAAAATTTGCGGCCGGATTGGAATTTAGCGGTGGCGGTGGCTGGGGAAAAGTAGACTGGGCGATTGTTCGATCGCCCGCCCGGACAAATCAACAAGGGCGATCGACCGATTTGGCTCTCATTCTTGTTGACAAGTTGCAGGTAACAGGAGGATGTTTATGAACAGAACACACTTACTATCTCGAATCTCGATCGATCCCAATATCGGCTCTGGTAAACCCTGCATTCGAGGACATCAAATCTGGGTTTCTGTAATTCTAGATTGCCTAGCTAGTGGCTTGACTATTGAGGAAATAATTGAGCAGTATCCAAGTATAGGGCGATCGGATATTCTGGCTTGTATTGCCTATGGTGCGGAGATAATTGAGCAAAATAGCGAACCTCAGCAGTTAGTCAGTCTCAAGCCCGCTCGAGTGATTTATGCCGAGTTTTCAGAAATGGCAAACGATCCAGAATATCAAGCAGAAGCTTTGGCAATTTGTCAAGAATTTGAGACGGCTGACTGGGAAGCATTGCTAATAGGTGAGTCTGAATATGAGACGCGGTGAAGTTTATGATGTTGATTTTGAACCCGTTCAAGGTTCAGAGCAAGGAGGGACTCGCCCAGCGATTATTGTTAGCAATGATGCGATAAATGCGTCGAGTCAAGTTGTGCTTGTGGTTCCTTGTACCACTTATCGTCCAGCACGCCGGATTTATCGAAGTTAGGTACTCATAATTGCTCCTGACGGAGGATTCGATCGAGACTCCATAGCACTTGGAGAGCAAGTTCGGGCTTTGGCAAAAATTCGCCTTTTGCGTAAACGAGGGATACTTTCCGAGTCTGCTTTGGTGCAATTGGATAGCGCTTTGTCGATCGCCGATTATTTGCCTACTCAATAGACTTCGCGCTTGTTCGATCGCCCGCCCGGACAACTCAAAAAGGGCGATCGACCGATTTTACTCTTAAGGACTTGACAAATTGCAGGTTAAATGAGGATGTTTTATAAATAGAGCAAACTTACTATCTCGAATCTCGATCGATCCCAATATCGGATCTGGTAAACCTTGTATTCAGGGACATTCAAATTGGAGATTTAATGTATGCCATCCGTCGATCGCACTCAGGCTGTTCCTGTCTGTCGCCCCCTTGGCGCATGGGAGAAAATCTTCTGGCTCCACGATCGAGCTCATCCCTTACATTTCGCTCTCACTGCACAAATCAGAGGAAGATTCAGTGTTCCTCAACTTCAACAAGCACTTACCCTCGCACAGCAACGGCATCCATTACTCCGAGTTCGCATTGCTGTTGATGAAGCAGAGCAACCTTGGTTTGTTGAAGACTCTGCCTGCATACCACTGCTAATAGTTGCGCGACAATCTGAACAACATTGGCAGCGAGAAGTTGAGCGAGAAATCGCAACGCCTTTTGACTGGTCGCAAGCTCCGTTAGTGCGTGTCGTCTTAGTTCACTCAAGCAATAATGCAGAATTATCAGAATTAATTGTAACGTGCCATCACTCGATCGCAGATGGAATCTCTGTTACTTACTTAATTCGGGATATTTTGCAGGCGATCGCCACACCCACTGCCTTCGGACAGTCTTTATCTGTTCCTCCGGCGCGAGAGGACTTGGTTCCAGTCCAAGCTCCTGAAACAATTTCTTTGTTAAAGCCAATTCCTAAATTTAGAAGGGTGAGCGGTTCCTTCAAAGTGGTGCAACCTGCGAGGCAAAATAACCGTTTATATGTCAGTTCCGGTTCGCTTTCACCCGAAACAACACAGTCCCTAATTTCTCGCTGTCGGCAAGAGCAAACAAGCGTTCATGCTGCGATTTGTGCCGCTTTTCTCTTAGCAATCCGCCACCAAAATCATTCAGAACAGCCGCAAAACCTCACCTGTACATCATCGATTAATCTGAGACCATACTTGACATCTGTAAATCAGGAAGATGTCAGTTTATGTGCAGTCGCTGAGCGTACATTCCACCTCTTAAGGTCTGATACAAATTTATGGGATGTTGCCCGTTCTGTTAAGCACCAACTCAATCAAAGTATGGCATCAGACAAGCTCTTTGAGAGAATTTTTCAAGGTCAGGAATGGATGTCTACCAATCCCAGTCCTGATGTCGTTCTACAAATATTTAAAGACCAATGGGACTACGACGTATGCATTAGCAATCTCACACGATTGACGATTCCGCAACAGTTTGGAGAGCTTGAACTTCAGGCGATCTATGGACCTGTTGTAATGACAGGGGTCGAAAACGATCGCTTCGTGGGCGTAGCGACTTTGGGAGAGCGGCTATTTTTCACGCTCGTGTGTTCAGAATTGGCGATCGTGCCGCAGTCGAAAACACTTCATGAGGAAGCAATACATCTACTGAATCGGGCGATAAAGTAGATTCCACGTTTATGAAGTACACCCCCGATCGATGTTTGAGCTTAAGTTGACACGAAGAAGGACACGGTACGGTGTCCCTAAGCATGGTATAGTAAGTATTAAAAAAACCCGGCTTCTCAAAGAAACCGGGTTTTCATCAATCAGATGCTTTCTTGTGATGCAGCCTAATCCCTAAAAAGATGTCATATATAAAACTCCAAAAGTCCTTTTTCCCTTCCAATATTCCCAAACTTTGAGGAGAACCCTTCTCATCCAACAGTGGCTTCACAGCTTCGTAAGCTGGCTTGTAATTGTACCAAGGAATTGAAGGCCACAAATGATGGATCAGATGATAGTTCTGTCCCAAAATTAAGACATTGAGAATCGGACTAGCATACACTCTGGCATTTTTCCAACGATCGCGATCGTGAAACGGACGGTGCGGCAAATAATCAAAAAATAACCCCAACGCCAACCCCACCACCAAAGCCGGAGAAAACCAAAAATTCAGCACATAACCCAAATGGTCGTATTGAATCGAGATATACACGATCGCAATCACAAACAAACGGCTGAAAAACCATTCCCAAAGTTCATTTTTCCGCCACAGCTTGCGCTTAAAGAAGAAAATCTCGTGGTAAAAAAACCTCGCAGCAATTAGCCACAGAGGCCCACCAGTCGAAACATAATGGTCTGGATCGTTATCGGGATCGTTAACGTGGGCGTGATGCTGCATATGTACCCGCGTAAACACCGGGAACGCAAAACCCAACATCAGCGCGCTACCATGTCCCAAAATAGCGTTAATCGTGCGATCGCGATGGGCTGCATTGTGAGACGCATCGTGAATCACCGTCCCCGCCATGTGCAAAGCCAACACGTTCAATGAAAAACAGCACCATTGGGGCCATTCCCAAAACCAGAAACCTAAGTAAGAAATCACGATAATCACTACTGCACTCAAAAACAGCAGCAGCGTCGGATTGAAGTCACCCGGAGGACTCAGAAACTCTCTAGGCACTGTCAGTGGCCGTCCTGCCTCCGACATCTTTGTTAGCACTCCTTAATATTTCACACTTGCGTAGTATAAGATACAAGGCTCTAAATAGTAAAGTTTTGTGAAATAATACGCATTTAGCAATTCCGACAAGGAAAAGGAACCACCAATACCCAATGCCCAATGCCCAATTTCCTGTTTGGCCAATTCCCTGTTTGGCCAATTCCCATCAGTACATCTGTATCTTTGTCAAGCCCTAAATCTCAAATTATTTTGAAGAAAAGCCGATCGCACAGAAAAGATTATCGATCGGTAATAAAGTCAGATATTCTAGAGTGTGGTCAATTCCCGCTGTGCGTGACTATCGACAAACTTTTAAGAATTAAGACGTGCGTCATTGCCGATCGTAATGAATAGCAAAAACTTAGCCGAAATTTAAACAATAAATCCTACAGCCACCCCATCTCAATTCATGCAACCGCCAAAAGCCCTACGCCGAACAAAAATCGTCGCCACCATCGGCCCAGCAACTTCCGATCCGCAAGTGCTGCGCCAGCTCATAGAAGCCGGTGCGACAACTTTGCGCCTCAACTTTTCCCACGGAACAGAAGATGACCACCAGCGCAGCATTCGCCTGATCCGGCAAACATCTTTTGAACTCAACCAGCCGGTTGCCATTCTCCAAGACCTCCAAGGCCCGAAAATTCGTTTAGGCCGCTTTGAAACAGGGTCGATTGTCGTCAAAAACGGCGATCCGTTTATTTTAACCAGCCGCCCGGTTCCAGGCACCGAGCTGATTTCCTCCGTCACCTACGAACCCCTAGCAGACGAAGTTCCAGAAGGCGCAGTCATTCTGCTGGATGACGGAAAAGTCGAAATGGTCGTCGAAAAAGTAGACCGCAATTCCCGCGAACTCTACTGTCGCGTCGTTGTCGGCGGCCCGCTTTCCAACAACAAAGGCGTAAACTTCCCCGGCGTTTACTTGTCAATTAAAGCGCTGACCGATAAAGACCGCAAAGATTTAATGTTCGGGCTCGACCAAGGTGTCGATTGGGTTGCGCTGAGCTTCGTGCGGAATCCCCAGGATATGCTCGAAATTAAAGAACTGATAGCCAGTGCAGGCAAGCAAGTACCGGTGATCGCAAAGATCGAAAAGCACGAGGCGATCGAGCAAATGGAGGAAATCCTGGCCCTTTGCAACGGCGTGATGGTCGCCCGGGGCGATTTGGGAGTGGAACTTCCCGCCGAAGACGTGCCGATTTTGCAAAAGCGCTTGATTGCGACTTCTAACCGCATGGGAATTCCGGTAATTACCGCTACCCAGATGCTCGACAGCATGGTGAACAATCCCCGTCCCACCCGCGCCGAGATTTCCGACGTGGCGAACGCGATTCTGGACGGAACCGATGCGGTGATGCTCTCCAATGAAACCGCTGTCGGCAGTTTCCCCGTCGAAGCGGTGGCGACAATGGCGAGAATTGCGGTGCGGATGGAGAGGGAAGGAATTAAGCGCAACATTAGAAATGTAGAAGATATTGGTCGATCGATCACCAACGGCATCAGTCAAGCAGTCAGCCAAATTGCCGAACAGTTGAACGCAGCCGCAATTATGACGCTGACCAAAACCGGTGCTACAGCCCGCAATGTTTCCAAGTTCCGCCCCAAAACTCCGATTTTGGCAGTTACTCCCCACGTTGATGTAGCCCGACAACTGCAACTCGTTTGGGGTGTAAAGCCTTTGTTGGTGCTAGATTTGCCCTCCACTGGCCAAACATTTCAATCTGCAATCAATGTCGCCCAGGAGAAACAGTTAGTCTCCGACGGCGACTTGGTTGTGATGACAGCCGGTACTCTGCAAGGGGTGGCTGGCTCAACCGATTTGATTAAGGTTGAGATGGTAACAGCGGTTTTGGGTAAGGGAACCGGTGTTGGTTTGGGTTCGGTGAGCGGCATGGCCAGAGTTGCTCGCACTGCTGCGGATGTGGCGAATTTCCACGCAGGAGACATTTTGGTAGTCGAGCGCACCAGCGCCGATTTTGTGGAAATGATTCGGAAAGCGGCCGGTGTGGTGACGGAGGAGGAAAGTTTGACTTCTCACGCCGCGATTATCGGTTTGCGCTTGGGTGTGCCGGTGATGGTGGGCGTGGAGAATGCCACGCGGGTAATTCGGGACGGAACGATGCTGACGCTGGATATGCAGCGGGGTTTAGTTTATTCCGGGGCCCGAGGCGGCTCAACTGACGGGGAACTGGTCGTTTAACTAATTCTGAGTTAGGAGTTTTGAGTTGTGGAGCTTAGAATTAATTTCTACAACTCATTGCTTTTTTCGCTATAGTTGTGCTAAAATTAAAAATTGTCTGTGCCGATGTAGCTCAGGGGTAGAGTATTCGATTCGTAATCGAACGGTCGTGGGTTCAAATCCCACCATCGGCTTACAAAAAAAACAGGTATTTCCAAGGGTTATACGGCTCATGAAAGCTGTAGAACCTTTATTTTGCCTAGGACTTGTCTATGGTTTGTCTATGACTTGTCTATGGTTTGTGCATGACTTGTCTATGGTTTGTGCATGACTTGTCTATGGTTTGTCTATGACTTGTCTATGGTTTGTCTATGGTTTGTCTATGATTAGTTCAATCGCGACTTTACCCTCCTGAACGCCCAAGTAGGCCCAAAACGACTTGCATATCAGCCAAGTCTGCCCTCGACTTTTTACGCCGCGCTTTTAACTGATTGAGCAAGTCGGCCGCTTCTGGAAAATCGGGAAAATTTTTACTGGCTGCATCGATTTTTGATTTTTGCTTCAGGTCGGCAAGCTCCGATCGCAATTTGTCGCAAGTTTTTTGCAGGTCGGCAAGTTCCGATCGCAATTCCCCGCGAATCGCCTCAGAGTTCTCCAGCTCTTCCGGCAATTCATCCCAGCTTGTCTTTTGTGCCTCCAGTTGCGATCGCACTTTTTGCAATTCTTCCTTGAACTTGTTCGTGACGCGGGTGCTGGACTGCAAGAGAGAGTCGTATGCTTCCTGTACTGCTTCTAATTCTTGCCTGAGTGATTCATCGCCGCCGTCACTCAGGCTTTGAGTTTTCCCGGCAAGCCCTCAATCTGAGTATGCTCAACAGGTCTGTTACCTGCAATAGGTATGTTACTTGCGACAGGTGTGTTACTTTGTTCCGCACTTGGCAGTCCGAAAAACTCAGCGAGTACGGCGTTAACTCCTGCTGAATACATAAATCCCTTTTTAGAAACCATCCCCCTCTGTTCGCAGAAATCAATCAGAGCTTGCGCTACAGCGGGGTCAAGGTATACGGCGATATGCTTCAGGTCGGTAGCCCTAGTATGTTACTTTTTCACTACAATACCAAGATAACATACCTTTTGACAGTAACATACCTATCCAACTACCCCGACACGCGGTAGCTTACGGGTGCGCTCGACAAGTATGTTACTCGCGGTTAACGGTATGTTACCTATCAAGAGGTATGTTACTCGCTGTTAACGGTTGAGCAAGTTGACCAGTCGCCAGGCAACGGCTAAATTTTCCGCAAGTCACAGAACAGCATTGAGATTACCCGTCCGCCCTTCATACCCTCGCGTTCTTGCCAGTCAACTTTGCAACCGATACTGGTATGAATCTCAGCGATGCAACCGTGCCAGTTATAGGCAAGTTCGTCAGGGTTGTTGCCAGCCACCTTGTCGCCAACTCTGAATGCTTTGAGCGGGTCAGAACAGGGGACGCCCGTGAGTAGTTCTGTGAGTTTTTGCTTTTGATACTCCCCACCGATGAATCGGGGGGATTCTTGAAGAGTCCAAATGCGAACCTTCA
>JAUBOH010000189.1:2049-12314 GCA_036700145.1 Microcoleus occultus BM001215366 | reverse complement strand
TTCTGCTTCGGCGCGCCGGGCTGGGGTAATGTCAGCGTGTACTCCCACCCACTCGCGGATGCTACCGTCGGCGTTCAATACGGGTAAACCGCGCGCGCTCATGTACCTGTACTCGCCGTCGTGCCGGCGCAAGCGGTGTTCTATTTGGTATAAAGTTCGATTTGTAAGTGCATCAGACCAAATCCTTGCAGTATCTTGTTTGTCGTCTGGATGGATATCATCGAGCCATCCCCATCCTTTAATTTCGTCATAGGTTCTTCCAGTAAATGCACTCCATCCTGGCTGTTCGTTGACGACTTCGCCGTTGGCATTGGTATCCCAAATAATTTGGGAGGTGGCCTCAGTTAAACACCGATATTTTGCTTCGCTTTGTTGGAGGGCAATTTCTGCTTGTTTTCGATCGCTAATATCGCGAGCAACTCCCACTACACCCGTGATGTTTCCAGCTCGATCGCGCAAAGGACTTTTGGTAGAAAGAAATGTCCCGATGTTGCCATCGCTATCTTTTACTACTTCCTCGAGCGTTTCCTCGATACCAGATTGCCAGATCCGGCGGTCATTTTCCACCAGCATATCTGCAATCTCCGGCGGAAATAATTCTGCATCTTTTTTGCCAATAATTTCTTCCTTTGGCAAGCCAATAATGCTCGCCGCCGTAGAATTGACCAATAGATAGCGGCTTTGAGTATCTTTGACAAAAATGGTGTCGCCTGTACTTTCGATTACACTTTCAAACAGGATGTTGTTCTCTAGTAGCGCTGCTTCTATTTCTTTGCGATCGCTGATGTCGCGAGATATGCCAATTACGCCGATCGCATTTCCTTCCGAGTCGCGCCAAGGGCATTTTGCTGTTAGCAGCGTCCGCTTTTCGCCATTTTTGGGGACAATCTCTTCATAGTTTACATTTTCTCCCCCTGCGATTATCTTGCGGTCTGCTTCGATAATTTCCTGGGCAATTTCTGGGGGAAATAAATTTGTATCGTCCCTGCCGATCATTGCCTCCACCGATGTTTCCAGCCAGTCAGCAGCCGCCGAATTTACGATCGCATAGCGGCCTTGAATATCCTTGACAAAAATGACATCCGGCGTGCTTTCAATCACCGAACGCAAGATTGAATTGCTGTGCTGGAGCGACTCTTGGGCGAGTTTGCGATCGGTAATTTCGCGGCCGATACCGTACATCAATTCTTCCTCACAGAAAGAGCTAACTGTCCAGGCTACCCACTTGTAAGATTCGTTTTGACACCGCCAACGATTTTCAAACCCAATGGTAGGATTGCCCGCAGCAACACTTTCGGCTTCTTGTAAGGTAGTTTCGCGATCGTCTGGATGCACGAATTCAATGAAGAGTTTGCCAACCATTTCGGCTTCGGAATAGCCGAATATTTTTTCTGCTGCTGGGTTGACGCGTTTGAAATAACCGTCAAAACCAACGACGCACAGCATATCTAGCGAGAGGCTAAAAAAGCGATCGCCCTCGTCGGGTTTGCTGGAATTGCGTTTTTTTACCGCATCCCCAGCGGCGGCTTTCCAGCGCGCTGCTGTTACCAAAAGCACAATATTTGCTACTACTAAAATAGCAATTCCTAGCTCGATACCGTATAATTCATAGCCGTTATTTCCGAGCCACAACGAGTTGCATAAAAATAGCAAATTTATCACACCTAAAAATAAAATAATCGGTCGGTTTTGAGCTATATTAAACTTTGTTTGCGGCGACCTGCTGGCTGCCGCTCGCTGTTTTTTATCTAATAAAAACACGATGTCACTTGACAAAAGTGGCAGCAATATAGACCCATTTTTTATTTCCAATCCTACTGGTATTTGAAATAAATCTTTCATGGCTTCATTGATTTAAATTATATATTCAGCAGGTTTAAATAATAGTTAATAATTTTTTTAATCATGTACATATTAACTTTATAGCGAATTAAATGATTTTGAATTCTGGGTATATTTAAGCAAAAAATCGAGTAAATTAAGTGTATTTACTGAGATGGCGAGTCATCTATTTTTGGCTGTACGTAATTTCTCACAGAGCGGACAGATTTATAGGGTTCTCTATCTAATATTGCCCTAGCTGTTGCTGTTTGACATTAGACATTTGGCCTAATATAACAGCAGTCCTAAAATCCTTGCGGGCTAAGTAGATTTAATTCTACGCAAAAATTATGAATTAAAAATGAAGAATACCTTCTGATATCAATTCCGGTGCAACCGCAATTGATCTGACTCGATTTTACGCCCGACGCCCAAGCGCGGATTTGATATGATTTGTGAAGGTAAAATAAAACAAATCTTCTTTACAAATTGTAATAAATAATGCAACAGCCTGCTAGTTATAACTTGTGGTGGTAAAAAAGCAGAAAGGTATAAATTAAGAGAGTTTCGATTCATCGGCAGGAGATGCGGGCTGATGTGCTAATTGAGACACAGAAGCCGATCGCCCTAATTGCTGTTGTCGAATTCGTGCCAAATTCCCCGCCGGAATAGCAGCTATGAGTTGTCGTGTGTAAGCTTGTTGGGGCTGGCGGTAAATGCGATCGGCTGTGCCAATTTCCTCGATTTTACCTTTGTTCATGACGATCGCCCGATCGCTCATAAACTTAACCACGCTCAAATCGTGAGAAATAAAAATATAAGTCAGTCCAAACTCTGTTTGCAACTCCTTCAGCAAATTTAAAACTTGCGCCTGCACCGACACATCCAATGCCGAAACCGACTCATCGCAAATAATAAACTTAGGATTCAAAGCCAAAGCTCTAGCAATACAAATTCGCTGCCGCTGGCCGCCCGAAAACTCGTGAGGGTAGCGCCGCATAAAATCGGGATTTAAACCCACTCTATCCAACAAATAAGCAGCGCGATCGCGCTGTTCCTTCTGATTTTTCCCAAAGCGGTGAATCACCATCGGTTCCATCACCGCATCCCCAATATTCAGGCGCGGATCGAGAGAACTAAAAGGGTCTTGAAAAATAATTTGCAAATCCCGGCGCAGCCACCGCAATTTGCGATCGTACTCTTTTTGCATCCGATAATTAGCCAGCCACTGCGATGCTGAACTACTTTTCGCAGGAGGCGTAATTTCTTGACCTTCAAAAAACACTTTACCGCTAGCGATCGGAATTAATTGCAGCAAAGCTCTCGCCAAAGTTGATTTACCGCAGCCAGATTCGCCCACCAAACCCAAAGTTTCCCCTGGATAAACCTCAAAAGAAATATCGTTTACCGCCAGAAACAAGCGTTTAGTTTCCCCAAACATTCCCTGCACCGGAAAACCAACTCGCAAGTTATTAACAGCTAGCAAAGGGCCGGAAATATGCGGCAGTCGAGGCGGTTTTCCTGTTGCAAAAGCGGGATTTCCCCCGCTGCTGTCGCCATCTACATCGGCATTTTTCTCGACAATTACCAATTCGCCGCTAGCATTTGTGGTGACATCCATAAAATCGGAAACTGTCGGCAAGCGGCGCAGTTGCTTTTCCAGAGTTGGGCGGCAAGCTAACAGACCTTTTGTGTAAGGATGTTGGGGATTGCTGAAAATTTGTTCGATCGCGCCGCACTCAACAATCTTGCCTCGGTACATCACAGCCACCGTATCGCCAATTTCAGCAATCACGCCCAAATCGTGGGTAATAAAAATCATTGCCATGCCTCTAGAGTCCCGCAACTCGCGCAGCAAAGCTAAGATTGTTGCCTGCACGGTTACGTCTAGGGCTGTTGTGGGTTCATCGGCAATTAATAAAGTCGGATTGCAAGAAATGGCCATTGCAATCATCACGCGCTGGATTTGGCCGCCTGAGAGTTCGTGGGGGTAGCGATCGAGCATAGCCTGTTTTTGGCTGTTGACGAATTGCATCAAATCGCGATCGTCCCGACGATCCGCTTCTTGCTGCAAAGCCAAACACCGCTGCCGGAGTTCCTCGTCGCCCGGTAGCAACTTCACCTCTTGCAGCAGAGAAGCAGCTTTGCGCCGCGCTTCTGTCTGCGACACCTTTTCGTGCAGACAAATGGCTTCTGTGAGTTGAAATCCGATCGTATAAACCGGATTTAGCGAGCTCATCGGCTCTTGAAAAATCGTCGCAATCTGGCTGCCCCGGTATGTTTGTTTTTCCCTGTCCGGCATTTCCAGCAGATTCACAGGCTTATTGCTAGCGCCGTCTTTTGTGGAATAAAACCAAATTTCGCCCTCAATTTTCGTTGACGAACTTGACAGCAAACCCATCACGGCCAGGGATGTTACCGATTTTCCTGACCCCGATTCTCCCACAATTCCCAGAGTTCGCCCTCGCTTAACCTCAAAGGAAATACCGTCAACAGCTTTGACTGTTGCGGACGCATCGCCTGCATCCGCAGATTGAAATTGAACCCGCAGGTTGCGAACTTCTAGGACGGTTTCACTCATGGAGGTCTACGGCAAAAGTTAAAGGGAGATTAAGTGGATTGTAGCGCCTGGCCTGTTAAAGGCAGAAGGCTGGAGGAAAGTTTTCAGATTGCTTCGTTCTTCGCAATCTCAGAACTCCTTAAGTGCCTTCTGCCTGGAATTTTCCTCAATAACCGATGACCTGAGTGTCAGCAGGCAGTGCAGTTGCCTCAGAGACCTTTTTAAACACAGTTGCCTGCTCGTTTAAGGAATTAGGTCTCGGCTGTCCGGGATTGGTGCCTTGCAACTGAAGGCGCATTTGACCTTCGGGAGTCAACTCAAAAACCGTCTGAACGGTTTCTGTGCTGCTGAGGCCGACATCTAGGTGCATCGGTTTTGCACCGAGATTAACTTTGTACCTCATTTCTTTGGCGCGGGCGGCTCCGTCGGGGCCTTTAGCTAGGAGGAACAATTTGCCTTCAGGGGCAAAGACGAAGGTGAAAGACTGACCGGAGGGAACAGTGCCTTGCCATTGGCCTAGGAGTTGCTTGTCGATGTTGCTAGCGGCCGGGGCTGGGGCTGGGGCTACGGCCGGGGCTGGGGCTAAGGCCGGGGCTGCTTGGGCAATTGTTGGTGCTGCTGCGGATGCGTGACCCTGTGAGGCGTTGAAGCTGGCGAGGATGCCGAAGAAGCAAAGGCTACCTGCGATCGCTTTGCCAATCATTTTTGAATTAGACATGAGACCGATCTAAAAATTGGTTATTTCTTTTGTACACTGTAGCCGTAAAACCGTACATTGTTTAGTTTTAATCTTTTTTGGGGAATGAAATATATTTAGGTAAAATACGGTACAAACCGCTGCAATTTGGGGAATCTGCCGAAAAAGTCGTAGCGTAGCGGGGCGTAAGCCATCGCCCCAAATCTGCTCGCTCCCGATTTTGTGTCGTTGTTCGCCTCTGCGTTACCAATCGCTTTCCTTCGGGAAACCATCGCAGAGGCTGTGACAGCGTTGATGATTCTAAACCCAAAACACCTTTGCTGATTAATTGCTTTCAAAAGTGCGATCGACTGTTTCTGTGGGAGATTCAGCTTCAGATTCAGCTTGAGATTCAGCTTGAGATTCCGGCGCGGGTTTCTGTTGATTTTGCAAGCGTTTTGTTCGCTCCAATGCCTCTGCGTAAGACCAAGCCACGCTCACAAGAAAAGCTTTCGCCATACCGTCCAAATTTTCTGAATCCTCGCTTTCGGGCGGTTCAGATTTTGGGTTGCCGTCGTTCATCATGATTTTTGTTTTCTCCGGGGGTGGTTTTTATAGCGACTTTTTGCAGTGTGCGATCGATACCCACAAATTATGATTTTTATTGCACCGGCACCCAACTTATCCTTGAGGGTATGACCTTCCTTACCGCAAATAATATCATAAATACGCGGATTCGATGACCGCATCAGAAAGAAACCTTAACTTCGCTGGTTGCCCGCAGCACTGACTCCTGCTGGAAAGTGCGCTTGTAAGTTTCGATAATTTCATTAATAGCTCGATTTTTTTCCGGGCTGTTTTCATAAATCAAAATCACTATTTTAGAATTTTCTCGAATCAGCATTCCCGAACTGTTAAGAAACTGCCCGGAGCCGTTTAATACCGTTAGCCCTTCCCGAAAGCGAGGGGTAATAACTGCCTTGACAAACTCCTGCCATTCTGATTCAGAAACCATCTCGCCTCCCGGTTTAGTTAAGCCAAAATACAGTTCATCTTTGAGGAGATTTGTTTGCTGGGCGTTAGTCTCCGAAGCTTCGGGAAGTTGAGCGCGGGCAATTGTCGCCGGACAAACAGGTAAGATGAACAGCAGGCCGGTCAAGCAAAGACTGTTAAGATGTTTATTCATCAGGAATTACGCGGAATTAATATTACCAAAAGTCAGGACACGGCAGTGCCATTTCTTGCGCAATAAATCACGGTAGGGAAACGGCACTGCCGTGTCCTCTATATCATTCCGGCGCAGCCGGATTTGATATGATTTAATTTAACATAAAGTGCTGCCAAATCAAAAACCCAGTTTCATTATAGAAACTGGGTTTTTGAGCGGATTATCCTAGTTTATTGATGCTAACCTACTTGCTGGCATTTGCAGTATTGTCGTTTAATTCAGACATACTTCTCTTAGCAGTGTCTTGGTACATTTCCCCGAATTCTTTCACGGCTGCTCCTGCCTCTTGCCCGATCTTCTGAATGCGATCGCCCGGAGCGTCCTTAGTTTCGCGAGCTTCTTGCCTCCATTCCCGCGTTGTCTGGGGTCTTTCGGGATTGTTTAGATCCGCGTTAGAGCCAGAAGTGCCGAAAGCTTTGTTGCTGCGTCCCGAATCAACATTTGTTGTCAGCAGCAGAAAACCGACTAGGACAACACTCAAAAAACTCTTGATTTGAAAGCCCTTTAGCAGGGAACTGATGCGAGCGATGGCTGTGGAAATCAAATTCATCTCGGTTATACTCCGTAAGTTGATTGCGATAATTTGCAACATTTTTTTATCTAATTGACTCCCTCCCAAATCAGCTAATACGAGCGAAAGCCAAACTTAGGTTCCGCTGGCAATTAGCGACATAAATAGAGTTATAGGTTAGCGATAAAATCTGGTAAACACGCAACCTATGTGTCAGCCAATTAGCTTTTTCAAACACAAGTATCACCTTAACAGCAGCCAAATATTTCTACCTCTAACTAAAGTCATAACTTAGTTAGAAGCAAAAGATGTTTTTTTCAGCACCAGGTTAGACCATTTTCAATCGATCGTGCTATACAGGGCAAATTTTTATTGCAAGCGATCGCCCGTTTTGACGTCAAACCAGTGCAGCAACTGAGCCGGAAAAACCAACTCGACAATTTCTGAATTCCACTTGCGGTCATTTGCCAGCAAAACCCGCACTGTAAATGACTCCAAACCCTTAACTCGGACGCTGACTAAATTTTGCATTCCCAAGTTTTCCACTAAATAAACCTCACCTTTAATTGCCTCTGGGGCCGACATCTGGCCTGCATCTGCAAAACCGACGTGTTCCGGGCGAATTCCCAACACAATTTCTGGCGGCACAGTCGGAAAACTTGGCAGTCCAACTCCTGAATCGCCTAACATGGCAAAATTGCCCTGGCATTTAAGCACTAGCAAATTCATTTGCGGGCTACCCACAAAACCCGCTACAAACTGATTTGCAGGACGGGTATAAATTAAGTTTGGCGGGTCTAGCTGCTGCACGCTGCCGCTGTTGAGAACTGCGACTTTTGTAGAAAGCGTCATTGCTTCGGTTTGGTCGTGGGTAACGTACACTACAGGAGCTTTTTGGGATGCAAACAATTGTTTGAGTTCGGCCCTAACTTTTTCGCGCAATAATGCGTCGAGATTGCTTAAAGGTTCGTCGAGCAAAAATACTTCCGGCTGGCGCACTAAGGCGCGGCCTAGGGCTACTCTCTGCCGCTGTCCTCCTGATAGTTTACCCGGTTTGCGATCGGCTAATTCTGTCAATCCGAGGGATGCTGCAACTTCCGTCACTAACCGATTGATTTCGCCGGAGGAGATTTTGCGAAGTTTGAGGCTCGATGCCATATTCTCGTATACTGTCATGTGCGGGTACAGTGCGTAACTTTGAAAAACCATTGCAATATCTCGATCGCCCGGTCTGAGATAAGTCACATTGCGCTCGCCAATTCTAATCTCGCCCCGAGTCGGCTGTTCCAACCCTGCAATCAACCGCAGCGTGGTAGATTTGCCGCATCCCGAGGGCCCCAGCAAAGTCAGAAATTCGCCCTCGCTGACATCTAAGCTAATGTCTTTTACGGGAACAACTTTAGGGCTGTATGTTTTATTGAGGTTTTTTAGTTGCAATTTTGCCATGTTTTTTAAAATTGGTAATAGGTAATGGGTAATTGGGAATTGGGAATTGGGAATTGGGAATTGGTAATGGGTTATTAGAACAACCAACTAATGACTAATGACTAATGACTACTGACTCATGACTACTGACTATCCTTTTACAGCCCCGGCTGTTAAACCTTGAACGATGCGCCGCTGGAACACCAAAACCAGCAAAACTAAGGGTAATGTTCCTAAAACGGTGGCTGCGGCGATCGGGCCGTAAGGAATTTCAAAGACTGACGCGCCGCTGAGTTGAGCCGTGGCGACGGGAATGGTTTTCAGAGATTCGCGAGTCATAAATGTCAGTGCAAAAATAAACTCATTCCAAGCGGAAATAAACGTTAAAATTCCAGTTGTGACTAGCGCTGGAAATGTCATCGGTAGCACGATTTGCCACAGCATTTGAAAAGTGTTGTATCCGTCAACTTTAGCCGCATCTTCTAAATCTTTTGGCAACTGTTGAAAGAAACTCCGCATCACCAAAATTGTCAGCGGCAGATTGATAGCGGTATAAGGAATAATTAATGCTAGATAATTATTGCCTAAGTTTAAAGCTTTGACAATTTCCAGCAGTCCCAAAAACAGCAGCACTGCCGGAAATAGCGTCACAATCGTAATAGTTGCGAGAATAATTCTTTCGCCCCACAGCCGCAGCCGAGCTAAAGCGTAAGCTGCGGGAGCTCCTACTGCCAAACACAGCAATGTTGAAGTAATGGAAACAAAAGCGCTATTTACAATGTAAAGTGCAAACGGGCGGCGCTGGAATAGCGACAGGTAATGCTCGAAAGTAATTCGTTTGGGAATGTAGACGTTGGGAATCGCTGAAATGTCCGCATTTATTTTGAAAGAAGTTAGCACCTGCCAGATAATAGGTGCGAGGAAATATGCGACAATTAACAGCGCCGATATGGGCAGGATTAATTGCCGGATCTCAAAGGTTTTTTTTGTGGTAGGTTGTTCCGAGGCGATCGACATAATTTAATTTCCTCCGGCTGCATTGACGCGGGCTCTCGATAACAGGTAAGCGGCGATCGCCACTGCTGCCACTAACAACAAAAAAGTACACACCACCAAAGCCGCCCCGTACCCAAAGTCTAAATACCTCATTACCGTGCTGTAAATGTAGATAGAAACCGTCTCTGTCGCCCCTGCCGGCCCCCCTCCCGTCATCACCTGAATCAAGTCAAAAATGCCGAAAGACTGGGCAAATCGAAACAGCAAAGCAATCACAATTTGCGGCATCAGCAGCGGTAAGGTAACTTGACGGAAACTCTGCCAGCTACTCGCCCCGTCAATGGCGTGTGCTTCGTACAAATCACCGGGAATTGATTGCAATCCCGCTAGCAAAAGTAGACTGACAAACGGCGTAGTTTTCCACACATCTGCTGTAATCACTGCCATCATTGCCAAAGTCGGATCTCCCAGCCAGCTAATGCTATTTTTAATCAATCCCAAGCGGATTAAAATGTCGTTAATTACGCCGTATTGGTCGTTAAAAATCCACGCCCAAGCTACGCCCATCAATGCAGTCGGTAATGCCCAAGGCAGCAAGGAGATTGTCCGCACAATGCCGCGCCCTGCGAAAGATTGATTTAAGACTAAGGCAATGCCCATGCCGAGAATTAACTCTAGTACCACAGAGGCGATCGTAAATACTGTGGTATTACCTAAAGTCTGCCAGAAACGCCCGTCGCCTAACATTCGACTGTAGTTAGCAAAACCGGAAAAAACCAGTTTTAATTCAGTACCGAGGTTTTGGGTAAATAAACTCAGCCAAAAAGCGCGCAATATTGGGTAAGCAAATACTAGCAGCAAAATTATTAAAGCTGGTGCTACTAATATCCAGCCGGTTTTTTGTTCGCGCTGTCGCATCTTGTCTAATTGCATATTTTTCACCTTTAATTTATGCCTCATTCTCCTGCGATCGGGATTTCAGTCCTCCATAATTTCGTAGTAAGGACTTTAGTCCTGATTTGGGAGGACTGAAGTCCTCACTACAAAC
>JAUBOH010000189.1:0-1949 GCA_036700145.1 Microcoleus occultus BM001215366 | reverse complement strand
TTCGTAGTAAGGACTTTAGTCCTGATTTCGGAGGACTGAAGTCCTCACTACAAACTGGTTTTACAAAGGTTTTGGTTGTTTCAAACTGCCTAGTAAATTCCGAGTTTCACTAGCCGCTGCTTTCATTGCTTTTTCTGCACTCATTCTCCCGGTAAAAGCTGAACTCAAATAGCGCTGCAAAATATCAGACGCTTGAGCGTATTGTGCTATGGGCGGGCGCAATGCTGGGCGTTCCACTACTTTTAGCAGTTGCGGGTAGTGGGGATATTTTGCGACTATTTCTTTGTTGGTAAATAGGGATTTGTAACTGGGAATTAAACCTGTATCTAAAATGAATTTGCGCTGGGTTTCCTCGCTGGTAAGGTACTGAATTGCTTTCCACGCTTGTTCTGGATGTTTTGAGGTTTTGGCAATTCCCCAGCCCCAGCCGCCCAAGCACGAACCGCCTGTTTTACCGATACTGCTGAGCATTGGCTCGATCGCAATTTTGCCCCTAACCTTAGAACCCTCGGCATTTGCCAGCTTCCAAACATAGGGCCAGTTTCGCAAAAATAGCGCTTTACCGTTTTGAAACAAAAGTCTGGTTTCTTCTTCGCCGTAGGTGGTGACACCCGGTGGAGAAATGCCAGAGGCGATCGTATTTTTCAGAAATTCAACTGCTTTAATTGCCTCCGGTTTATCTAACCCAACTTCAAAAGTTTGAGGGTTAGCCCAGAAGCCGCCGAAACCGGAAAGCACTTCGACAAACATCGCAGATACTCCCTCGTATTGTTTGCCTTGCCACAAATAGCCCCAAGTTGCTTTTCCCTGTTTCTGCAAGTTTTGAGAGATTTTTACCATGTCTTCAAAGGTTTTCGGCGCTGCAATTCCCGCTTGTTGTAAAATGTCTTTGCGGTAGTAAAGCATTCCGGCATCGGAAGCGTGGGGAATTCGGTAAAGTTTGCCTCGATACCGCCCGCCTTCGACGTTTCCTTGGATGAATTTTGATAGTTGTTCGGGGGGAATTCTATCTGTCAAATCTCTTACCCAACCTGCGGCTGCAAATTTGGGAACCCAGACAATATCCATGTTGATGATATCGTAGGGCGACTCGCCTAAAAGAAAGGCTGATGTATAAAGATTTTCTACGAGGTTTGTGTCAAAGGGCCCTTCTACTAGGTTAATCCGAATGTTGGGGTTTTTCTGTTCAAATTCTTTGACAAACGGTTTCCAGTTGAGAATGTCTTGGCCTTGCATTAACATGGTGAGCACGACTGGCTGTTGAGTCAGTGCCGGCAGGATAAATAACAGCAAGACGGCGGCTAATGCGATCGCGAATAAGGCTAAAAGACGGGGACGCTTCTGCCTTCGCGGCGGGGAATTTATTTTTTGCATTGGCTTTTGAGAAATGGCGGTGCGATCGCCTTATTTCTCTGATAACTCGCTTTCTTTTGTTTCGCTGGATTTAGCGAGTTTGTGCAATAAAAATTTAAGTAAACTTTAGCTTACTTAATAATGGTTGAGTCAAGAGTCCAAATTGTGATTTTACCAGCTCGATCGCGAGTTAAGTAAACATCTATCTACAGGTAGATATTGAGATAATTGTCTGAGATAGCAGTTGTCGCTCGGATGAAATAAATCAGGGATACGGCATTGCCGTGTCTCTACTCAAATACAATCTATGTTTATTCCTACTTTTAAGAATTAGTAAATTTTTGCCGATCGTGCAATCCACGAGTTTTGATCCAAAAAAGACCCGGTTTCTGAGTAATATCAAATCCGTTGGATCTTATTGCTCTCTCTCTCTTCTCTTCCTCTGCGCCCTAGAAAGGTGAAATCACTTAGAAACAACGGTAAACGATATACAGCAGATTGCAGGTTTAGGTCGTACATTCAATATCTCGTAGGGACACGGCACTGCCGTGTCCCTACAAGAACTAGATAACTAAAATCTTCTTCCTTCTTCCTTC
>JAUBOH010000188.1:0-12360 GCA_036700145.1 Microcoleus occultus BM001215366 | reverse complement strand
GTAGGGGCGGTGCCAAGAGTGCCCGCCCTCAAGGCGCCGGGGGGATCGGTCTTATTTGAACCGTACTGGACTATAAATCAGAGAGTTTGGACAATCCACTGGCAAAACTCCCAACCACCCGCATAAACTTCAATGGTCTTTGTTGAAAAATCAGCCAAATTATCAGTTGTTGGAATACTACAAACACAGAATGCGGCTTGAAAGAAAATTTCCCGGCACTTTACACTTAAACATTGAATTAATCCATGAAAATGCCGCAGCAAAAGTGCTAGCTTACTACTGCTGGAACAATCAGGAAACGCGAGCAGTAGTGGTCGCCAATTTATCAGATACTTATCTATCTGGTAACAACATTCCTAACTTTTCGGCTGCGGGAACTTGGCACGAGTGGATGTACAACAAAATCGTACAAGTTGGGGAAGATGGCTTTAAGTTTGATTTGCCGGAACGCTCACTGCAGGTATTTGTTTGAGAGCCGGAGAATTTATGTCTCTAGGCAGATGATATGCAAAGTTGTACAACATTAAATGGTATTTAGGACTGGCGCACCCCACTCAATAAACCGGGTTTTTCAACCGGGGCTGATGACGGGAACGATACTTTTTTGTAGAAAAATCCGGTTTCTGCGTCAACGCCGTGCGATCGTAATTCCTGGTATTGAGAATAATTGCACGGCGTCGTGCCAACTGTCAATTAACACAAACTTTGTGGGAGGACAAACTCTATGGGCTGGTTAAAAAGACTGTTTGGTTTAGAAAAACTTGAAAATCAAGAAACTGTTGAAGCTCCTGCTTACCAAGCACCTGTAGCTCAAGCACCTGTAGCTCAAGCTCAACCTGCTGCGAGCGCTCAGACAATTCCGCCGGAACGCATGGGATTGAATGGAGAATACGATCAAAGCGGTTTAGCTAAACGGGTAGCTCAGGCCTTCGATGCAAATCCTGATGTTGCGGATATTGAGACTGTTTATGTGGCTCAACTTGGTACTACGGTGGTTCTCAAAGGTACAGTTCCCGATCAGGAAATTGTCAACAAGTTGGTGACAATTGCTAAAGGTGTTAAGGGTGCAACTGGGGTGGAAACTAATCAAGTTACTGTCGGCTAGTGTGACGGTTGTTTGTACAGCACTTTTGCGCTTGGAAAGTAGGTACATAGTAGAGGTAGGGACTTAGGTCGTGTCCTTCTTCGTGTCAACTTAACTTCAAACCCATTCAGAGAATGCTGTTTGATTATCAAGGCCAGATCCCCCCTAGCCCCCCTTAGCAAGGGGGGGACAAGAGTCCGATCAAAGTCCCCTACAACCAGGGGGATGCGAGGGGGATCTAGACTTAGGCTAAAACCAAGATTTTTCAAGGCTTTTAGCCTGGTTTTTAACACGCTTTGGGCAGTGCTGTGTCCCTACGGCTCTCGATCGCGATGGGGGTGTACTTAATAAACGTGGAATCTGCTGTAACAGTTAAGGCTTAACAGTTAACTGTTTTTTTGACTTATCTTGCTGTACCTAAAAAATATGACCGGGGAAACCTTAGAACCTACTCGCGGAAAATTAGAACGGAGTCTAGCCCAGGGTATTCAAGCTTTGTACCGCCAAGCACTCGGACACCAAACGAGTCAGGCGCTCTGCAATCTTTTGGATAACAAATTGATAATTGTGATCGAAAATGCGATTACTCAACCTGAAAAACTGCTGGCTCTGAACGGTCAGCTAGATTTGGCTTCGCAGGTGCGATCGCAATTAGAATCTGTTCTGGAACTGCAACTGAAAGACTTAATCAAAGAGGTTTTGGGTGTGGGAGTGACTGATTTGCTCAGCGATGCGACTTTGGAGACTGGCCGCACTGGGACGATCGCCATTTTGGAGTCTGCACCTAAAGTTCGCGATGCGAGTTCCAAGTCTAAAACTCAACCAGAAACCGCCCAGAGTTGAGGTGGTGGCGGATAATTGTTTCTAAATCCTTGATGTTAAAAGGTTTGGAAAGGTAGTCAACGCAGCCGGCTTGAAGAATCCGATCGCGGTCTTCTGTTTTTGCTAGTGCTGTGATCGCAACAATTGGAATCTGTCTGAGTTCGGGGTTTTGTTTGATGCGCTTTACTAATTCTATACCGTCTATATCCGGCAGGCAAATGTCGAGTACGATTAGGTCGGGAGGTCGATCGACTGCGGAGGAAAGAGCTGTGTACCCGTCAACGGCTCCCACGCACTCGCAGCCGAATAAATCGAGTATTTGTGTCATCAGCTCTAAGTTGTCGTGATTGTCGTCTACAGCCAAAACTAAAGGACGCTTGTCAACCGCCCGTTGACCGCTATTTAAAGACGAAGATTCCAAATCCTTAATCCAATTAGGGTAGTTCATAAATAATGCCGATCGACCGAGCGATCAAAAAACTTATCCCCGAGGCATTCCTCAAGTGGCGCTCCGGCACTTGAAATAGATTGGCTCGTATTTCTCGCTCTTGGATAGCCAGTCTTCAGTGTAGCCCGATTGTACAATATCGGTGTCAGCTTGGCAAAGACTGTGCCAGTCGATCGAGCGTAGCATCTCCATAATTTTATCGATCGAGAGCGCAAATTACCAACTTGCGCCCTACCGATACCCCTGAAGAAGCAACAACAGGCGATCGCTCGTCAAACTATTGTCAGTAAAGCCTCCTAGCTTAATTGCTTTGAAGGGTGGTAGCAGCTTTGGTTGATAATACCAAAAGTAGACGCCGGTGGCACTACGTGAATCTACCTAAAGGATGATTCTCGCAGACACTTGATTTTAACAACTTCCACCTGCTGAGAGATACTTGTTGCTCTGGTTTAGACTTCAATGTTTTTAAGTAGTAATTCTCACAAGTTTAACAAGTAAAAAAATCAGTTTTTACTTGAGTTTTACCAGATATTAACCTAGGAGATTTTGATGACAATTGCAATCAGAGACGACCTGACTTACATTTTGCTCAAAAAGATTGGCAGCGGCAACAGCAAGGGAGAGTCGGAAATTAGGAACGCAGCCGAAGAGTATGTCGGTCGAGAGGTAGCGGAAGCCGAATTGCTCGGTCATTTGGACTACCTCAACCAAAGGGAATTTATCAAAGCGGAGTTTAGCGGTGAGCCTTACGGAGGCGCTGAGTTATTGCCGCCTTTAGTGGCATTCCAAGAAGCTGATTTAACCGAAAAAGGCCGCAAACTGTTACAGAAAATGGAGACCAATCCTCCTAAGTCCCTCCACCAAGAAGGGTCAGCAATTCCGATCGCCTCTAAGGATATGCCGTTTTTGGAAAAAGTGATGGTAAACGGTCACTTGGAGGATATTTTTGATGCCCGCGACATTACTGAAGTGGTGTACCGGATCATGCGCGATGTGATGACAACAGAAGCCTCCGATCGCGTGGAAGCTGAACTGCACAAAGAAGTTTTGCCTACGGACGACAAAACCCTGCAAACAGAAATAGCAGACCTCTGGAAAGATACGAATCCGCTGGTGGGATTGCTGAGCCGGGTGCGTCAGCCTTTGCGCGGGCCGGCACCTTTGGGCATCGATTCCAATTTGTTTGTACGGAGGCTGGAACTAGAAGGCGCACTTCCTTCGGGAGTCAAACCGGAAACTGCGATCGCAGCTGTATTTTCGGCTACCAAGGATGAGTTGTCCGAGGAGCGAATTCAGGAAATAGCGGGCTTTTTGCCGGACAGAATTCGGGAAATTTGGGAGTCCGCTTAACGGGATATTTTAGGGTATAAATACTGAGAAACCGGGTTGACAAACCAGCATTCTGCGCTATAAGTCAGAAGCAGGTCTCATCGACCCGGTTTCTCCATGCCCTCCAATAGGTTTGTAGTCAGGACTTTAGTCCTCATAAAAGTCTTTTGAGAAAGCCGGTTTCTACCCGAAATTTGTTGGAAAACCAGAAATATCGCCAGAAAGCGGGTTTCTAGATCCCTGGTTGAGTAAATCCTACAGAGGCGGCGAAAGTGTTGTAATCTATAACACAGGGCGAGTTAACAAAGTGGCTCGCAAAAATGCTGTCAACAGCCCTGGAGCTCAAAAGGGATGGCCCGCAGAAAAGTTAGACAAATGTCACGATCGACTCTAGAACAAGAAATTTTACTCAATCGAATTACTAATCGCATCCGCAACTCTTTAGAACTGCAAGAGATTTTGACGACAACGGCCCGAGAAATCCGCAGCTTTTTAGGGAACGATCGAGTAAAAGTTTATCGCTTTGAAGCCGACGGTAGCGGCGAGGTCATTGCTGAATCCATTAATGGCAAAAACTTGCCATCTATGCTGGGTTTGCGCTTTCCCGCAGGCGACATTCCCGATAGTGCTCGCGAAATGTTTGTCAAAGCGCGGCAGCGAGTAATTATAGATGTGGGATTGAAGCATCAAACAATTAATCGGTTAGATTGTCCCGAAACCGGCAAAACTTTAGCAGTCGAAGATATTCGCTATTCTCCGATAGACTCCTGTCACGCTGAATATCTGGAGGCTATGGGGGCGCGTTCTTCTCTGACGGTGCCGATTTTGCATCAAAATCAGCTCTGGGGGCTGTTGGCTTGTCACCACAGCCAACCGAAACGGTTTAGCGATCGAGAATTGAAAATGGTGCAGTTGCTTGTGGATCAACTTTCAATTGCGATCGCCCAATCTTTTCTGCTCAGTCAAGCTCGACAGCAAGCGGGCGACGAAGCCGTTGTCAACCAGATTAGCAGTTTGCTGCACTCTCCTCTGGAACTAACCGAAATTCGGCAAGCAGTTCTCGAACAAACTGTCAAGCATTTGCGCGGTTCGGGAGGGCGACTGTACATTGCAGCCGAGTTTGGCGATCTGCCGGCTAAACTTTATACCTGCGGCCAGCAGCCCCCGGACGCCGACCTGGAACTCAGCCCGTTTTGGCAGCAGATTATGGGGTTTGCCAACCAAGACGATCGAGAAAAAACTGCTGATAATACCAGCCAATTAGGTATTTTTCAAAATCTATATTCCCAGCATTACAGTTCAATTGATACAAATATTTCCAGTTTAATCGTACCGCACTTGTACGCGATTTCCAATATTTCTCACGAACCTCAACTCAAATCTTTATCGAGCAATTTTCGGGCAGCTTCCATTCGGTCATTTTTGGCAGTACCGCTGCAATACCGCCAACAGTGCATCGGCTGTCTCACCGTTTTTCGCGGAGCCGTAGAAACCGAAATTTTGTGGGCGGGCCATTCCAGTTCCGACGCCAGGAGCGATCGTCCCCGACAGTCCTTTGCAGCTTGGAAAGAAATCAAAACCGACGAGGCTCACGGGTGGAGCAATGACGAACAGAAGCTCGCAAAATCTTTAGGAACTCACCTGTACATGGCTGCAATGCAGAGGCGCGTCGAGGCGATGATCCGACATCAAGCTTCCCACGACCAATTAACAGGTTTAGCTAATAGATTGCTGTTTAATGAAAGGCTGTCTTTAGCTTTAGCTAACGCTCACCAAAACGCAGAAATGCTGGCAGTTATTTTTCTAGATTTGGACAGATTTAAAAATGTTAACGATACTCTCGGTCACGCAGTGGGCGATTTGTTGCTGCAAGGTGTATCTCGGCGTTTGACTAACTGTTTGCGCGCGGGGGATTCGATCGCCCGTTGGGGCGGGGACGAATTTACTGTGCTGCTGCACAATATCAACAGCCCTGAAGACGCAACTAAGATTTGCCAGCTAATTATCCAGAGTTTAAGCACTCCTTTTGATTTTGACGGTTTGGAACTTTATACTAAGGCTAGCTTGGGAATTGCTTTGGCTCCTTACGACGGAGAAGATGCAGAAACTTTGCTAAAAAATGCTGATGCTGCGATGTACAAAGCTAAACAGAGAGGTCGGAATAATTATCAGTTTTACACGCGGGCGATCGGCAATCAAGTCTCCGAGGAACTTAACTTAGAAAATCAGCTTTACAAAGCTTTGAAAAAATCTGAGTTTGTGCTGCACTATCAACCGCAAATAAACTTAAATACAGGTAAAATAGTCGGCATGGAAGCTCTGATTCGCTGGCAGCATCCCGAACGCGGTTTGATTGCTCCCGATCGATTTATTCCTTTAGCTGAGGAAACAGGATTTATCTGCCAAATTGACGAATGGGTGCTGCGGGCTGCTTGCTTGCAAAATCGAGCGTGGCAGTTAATGGGATTGCCGCCGGTGCGGATAGCTGTGAATTTATCAGGCCGCCAGTTTCTGCAACCTAACACGGTACAAACCATCGCGGAAATTTTGTCAGAAACCGAGTTAAATCCCGAGTATTTAGAAATAGAAATTACCGAGACCATTGCGATGACAGATGTGAATTTTACGGTGTCGGTATTGGAGCAGTTGCAGCAAATGGGAATTCACATTTCTCTGGACGATTTTGGCACCGGTTATTCTTCGCTGTGGTCTCTAAAAAACTTGCCGCTCAATAATTTAAAAATCGATAAATCCTTCGTGGCAGATTTGCAGGATGGCAGCAGCGGCGCTACTATTGTGAAAGTGGCGATCGCCTTGGGACAGGGCTTGAATTTACAGGTGATTGCTGAGGGAGTGGAAACAGCAGAACAGTTGGCATTTTTGCAGTCGCTTCAGTGCGATATGGGTCAGGGTTACTTCTTTAGCAAACCAATACCAGCGGCTGCGGCAACTCAATTGTGCCTGGAAAATCGATCGGGGAATACAAAAGAGCTTATATTTTGAGCGATATCTGTAGGGACACGGCATTGCCGTCTCCGGCGTCGGGAGTAGGAGACTCCAAGAGCCCAAGGAGTGTCAACTTTCCACGTCAAACCCTCAGTCCGACAGGGGTTAAAACCCCTGTCTAATAGCTAAAGTCCTCGGTCGAGGACTGAAAAACTCATTAGTCCTCATAGCGAGGACTTTAGCTTTGAGGCAGGGGTTTCAACCCCTGCCGGAATGGGGGTTTAACGTTAAGTTGACACTCCTGGGGCATTGCCGTTTCCCTACGGCTGGCTTTTAATAATTGGTATCAGGCGCCCGGATTCGGACACGGCAGTGCCGTTTCCCTACATAATGATTATTTTGAGGTAGGGACACGGCACTGCCGTGTCCTCCGTCTATATCATGCCGTGTCCTCCGTCTATATCATTCCGATTAGCAAGCGGATTTGATATTACTGCCAAACAAAGACTTTTGCTTCATATTCCGGCAAGTCAATCATAATATTGTCATCGCCCGATTCAACATCATAATTGCCCGTCCATTCGTGCCAAGTTCCGTTTGCAGGGAAGTGGGGAACGCTGTAACCCGCTAGATAATTTTCCGACAAATTTGCCACTACAACAACTCTCGAACCTTCATCGTTCCAGCGAGTGTAAGCAAAAACTTTCGAGTCGGGGTCTTCGTGGAAAAAGTCGATGTTTTCGGTGTAAAGTGCCTGGTTATTTTTGCGTAGGTGAATCAAGCCTTTGTAGTATTCCCACAAACCTTTATTCATGTCATTTCCTAGTAGCGTCCAGTCAATTTTAGCTTGCTCGATGGTTTTGGCTTTGTATTCGCCAAATTCTTCGCCCATCCAAATCAGTGGCACACCAACTGCTGTCATTAACAACACTGTTCCCAACTTCGCCCGCTTGAATGCTGCTTCATCCAAAATCGCGCGCGAACCCAATTCGGCAAAAATGCGATCGTGGTCGTGATTGCTCAGATAATTCACTACATTCGTAGCACCCAAGAAACCTTGCCGCTTGCAGTCGATGACCTCTTTAAGTTGTTCTAAATCAAAAGTGTCGCCGCAGAGTTGTGGAATTATGGAGTGATAGAAACTGTCGTGCCAGCAGCCGTCCATCGGCCCGTCTAGATTCGTGATGCTAGTATCTTCGGGAATGTATTCGGCAACGGCGTAAAACGGTTTTGGGCCGGCGACACTTTTGGCTTCTTGAACTATCCAGTGCATGAAATCGTAGTTAGCAATTTGTCGCGCCGCGTCGAAACGAATGCCGTCGAGATGATATTCTTGAATCCAATAGCGGACTGTATCGCCAGTAAATCGGCGCGCCGGGAAAGTTTCTAAGTTTTCGTCGTAAAATTCGTAGTTAAATTCTGGGCCCCAATTGTTGTCTGGATCGCGGGGTGCGTGGTGATACCAATAATCGTGATCGATTTGGGTGAGGGGACTCGATGATTCTGAGTGGTTGTAAATCCCGTCGATGATGACGCGAATCCCGCGCCCGTGACACTCGTCTATCAGGTTTTTGAGTTCTTCGGTGGTTCCGTAGCTGGACTCGGCAGCGAAGAAGTAGCGGGGGTTGTAGCCCCAACTGTAGTCGCCCGGGTATTCTTTGAGGGGCATGAGTTCGATCGCGTTGACGCCGAGCTCGACTAGATAATCGAGTTTTTCAACGACGTGTTCGTATTTGCCGCGGGCGAGGGGGTCTGCTTCGCCGCCGGAAAAGTCGGCAACGTGCATTTCGTAAATCACTAATTCTCGATCGGCCGGCAGCGGTTTGTCGTCGTGTTTCCAGACATAGGTATCGACAATGCGCGAGCCCTCTTTGATCCGAACCAGGGCGTTTTGAGTTGGATCGTCGATGTCAGTCGCGTAGGGATCGACCACATCTACCCACTGATCGGGTTCCAGAAACCAGCTTTTTGACTGAACGCGGAATTTGTATTGATAAACGCCATCCTCCAACTCAACTCGCGTGCGAAAATAACCCTCTTTATCCTTTTCCATCGGGATTTCTTCCCAATTAGAAAAAGACCCCATCAACGCAGCTTCTTTGTTGTAGGGAGCAAATAACTTGAATTCAATTGGAGCGACCATAATACCTCTTTCTAAAATATTGCAGTAGCAGTTTATACTCTTAATCTCGCAAATTTAAGCGAACTCAGGCATCAATCCAGAGATATAAGTTTTTTGACTGCTTGCCTATTCCTAAAAGTATGGGTATTTTGCCCCAGCTTCCGCATTTTATGAATTGAGAGCGCGCCATATCGGCAGTGCTAGCCAACTCGATCGGAGTTGCGATTACTCAACCATAAGTATTAGTAACATGAGAATTATTTTGCATCTATCTTAAGGTTGATTTACTGAGAAAAAGATTGTTTTAAATATCTGCACTGGGATAGATGCGGACTTAAACTATAGCATTTGTTTAAGATAAAACAATTAGTCAGCCAGTGATCCGTGCACACCTACATTTTCGGCGGTAAGGTGCACGCGGATCACCCTACTTTTAACTTGATTTTGCCTGATGATAACGCTTCAGCCAACCAAGCCAGAACGCAGGGCGAGAACGGCAGCCTGAGTGCGATCGTCAGCGCACAACTTGTTGAGAATATTGCGGACATGAGTCTTGACTGTACCGACAGTAATGTACAGCTTTTCGGCTATTGCAGCATTGCTGTAACCCTGCACGATCAGTTCCAACACTTCTAATTCCCGCTCGGTTAAAGGGTAGGTTTCAATGATGTGACTGAACTCGGGTTCTGCCGCCTTAATTGTGACTCTTTTGCCCTCCGCCTTCGGTTCTTCCGGGGCAGACTCCTTGGTGCGAGCTTGTTTCAGGACGATGCGGGCGATCGCCGGATCGATCCAAGAGTTGCCTTCGTGAGTTACTTTTACTACGTCTAATAACTGATCGAAGCTGATATCTTTCATGCAGAAGGAGTCAGCTCCGGCGGCAAAAGCTGCCAGAACTTCTTCTTCGTTGTCTTGAAAAGTCAGAATCAAAACTTTTGTATCGGGATCGGACTCCGCTACCATCGATTTTTTGAACTTTTGTGTCAGTTCGATGCCGTCAAAATCCGGCAAGCCGATGTCTACAATTGCCACGTCAGGTTTGGTAGACTGAAGCAGTTTCAAACCGTCTGTGGCGTTAGCGGCATCGCCGACAACTTCGATCGTGTCACGCTGTTGTAAAGCTGTGCGGATGCCGACTCTTGTCAGGTCGTGGTCTTCTATCAAAGCAACGCGAATTTTACTCATCTTTTTTCCAATAGTCCGATAAACTTTAAAAATACCGTCAACTCACTCAGCCAAACTGAGTAAATTTGAGAATGTGTCCTGATTTAGGGTTTGACTGGCCGCACATCTTTTTCCAGCATACTCATGCAGCCGCCCTGTTGCAAGTTAATTTTTAATTTATTTTAGGGCGATCGCGGGCATGAGCCTTCATCGGGACAGGTAAACTCGAAGATGTTTTAACAGTTTAACTGAATTATCCCATTGTCCGCCCCTTGATAGAGGTAAAGATACCAGTATCCAGATAGATTTAAAGTATAAAAACTTTTGATGCAGTGCAGGCCGTCAAAATCAATAAAGCTATCAGCACGAGCCTCGACCTGGTGTTATGGCTAAAGTTGAAAGCTTATTTATAAAACCAGTTATGACTCACTACCACGGCAACAACTCTTTTCGCTCGGACTTTTCTGAAGCGGAAATATTACACAAAGTATCTGAAATAACATCCCCCCTACAGCAAGTTTGCGATCGCGAAACTCATGACGATCGCCTGTGGTCGGCCATTCCTCACATAGTTTGGAAAGCAAATGCCGATGGCTGGGCGACTTATTTAGGTCAGCGCTGGGAGGATTACACGGGGGTACCAGCATCAGCAGCTTTGGGTTTCGGGTATCTGGCGTGCGTTCACCCAGAAGACCGCGCTCGTCTGTTGGCGCGCTCGCGCACGGATGCGGGGCCGCACCAAAGTTACGAAATAAACTTTCGTCTGCGGACGCGAGAGGGGACTTACCGCTGGAACCTGGCCAGAGGATCGCCGGCCAACCCACACAGTCAGGAATTTTTGGAGTGGGTGGGAACTTACACAGATATGGACGCAATCGCACAAACTCAAGCAGAACCAGAATCAGAAGTCGAATTGTTGCGCCCGATCGCCCGATCGTCCGCTAACTTCAAAGCCGAAAAATTGTGGGAATCCCGGATGGTAATAGATGCTGGGGCGAATTTGCAGGCGATCGAGCGGTTTACAAATCAGTTGAGCCAGCGCGCCGGTAACTTGTCGGAATTGTTGCAAGCGATCGCGGACGCGACTGTGGAGGCGATCGCAGGAGCTGAATTTTGCCTGATTGCGCTCCCGGAGGGCGATTCCAGCGGCCTCAAACTGATCGCTGTTGGGGGCGCCCAAAACTTTGCTGCGGGCAATACCCCGCAGGTGCAAAACAAGCTGCTGTTGAAAGCGTTTGCGACGGGAGAGTCTCAACTGTGGCGCTCCCAGTCCGGCCCAGGAGTGCCGGCGGCGGCCTGTGCGGTGGTGATCGAGTCAGGGGAAACGGGGCGTTTGGGCGTGTTGGCGATCGGCAACCGGAAAGACAGCACGGCGATTGACGGATCTGTGCAACTGCTGGCGCTGATGGGAAAACAAGCTGCGATCGCGATTAACAGGGCGCGGGCGATCGAAAAATTAAAAAAGCAGGAACAGCTTTTAGAGTTGCAAAACGAGCTGCTAATTCGCCAGCAGGAAGAACTGGAAAATCAGGGCCGGCGCATTCAACAGCAAAAATTGCAACTGCTAGAAGCAGCAAAGTTAAAAGCGCAATTTTTGAGCACCATGTCCCACGAATTGCGAACTCCCATGAATGCGATTATCGGCTTTTCCCAATTGCTGCTGCGCCAGCACAAACAACTGCTGACCGACCAGCAAACAGACATGGTGGGGCGCATTTTAAATAACGGCAAAAACCTGCTAGTGCTGATTAACGATATCCTCGACCTCTCCAAAATCGAGAGCGGCCACACAGAATTAGAAACTGAAGAATTTGATTTAGCGCATTTAGTAATGGATGCCGCCCTGGAGTTCGGAAATCAAGCCACCGACAAGAATGTGGCAATGTCCGTCAGCGTGTGCTTGCCGCATCAGTTTATAGTTAATGACAAGTTGCGCCTGCGGCAAGTTTTGGTCAATCTGATTTCTAACGCCGTTAAATTCACGCATCGGGGCAGCATTTGCATTGAAGTGCGGGAATTAAATTGCGATCGGCTAATTATCACCGTTCGCGACACAGGAATCGGCATCGGTGAAACCGAGCTACCCCACATTTTCGACAAATTCCGCCAAGCCGACCAAACCACAACCCGCCAATATCCAGGCACCGGTTTAGGACTAGCTATTAGTGCCTCTTTAGTTAAGATGATTGGTGGCACAATTACGGCAGAAAGTCAACTCGAAAAAGGTTCGACATTTCGGATCGAATTTCCGCGAAAAATTCACCCTAAAAAACTCAATTCTTGACAGCAAGCATTTTTGATATGGATAGTAAAAGGAAGTTCGGCAGCCCATTTTGGAACGGATGTAACGGAGGTCAGAAAGGAAGAAGGAAGAAGGAATAATAGCAAAGGTTTGTAGTGAGGACTTTAGTCCTTAGAAATGGAAAGGACTGAAGTCCTCACTAC
>JAUBOH010000187.1:8176-12385 GCA_036700145.1 Microcoleus occultus BM001215366 | reverse complement strand
GAGGGTGCACATATCTCGATCTCCCTAACCCCCCTTAATAAGGGGGGGACAAGATTCTTCTCAAAGTCCCCCTTCGATTCGGGGGATTTAGGGGGATCGAGATATGTGCAACAACCCATTAAATTGATATGACATTCTTCTATCTTAACCTTTCCAAAACCCCAGAATGTTTTAACTGATCCAAGTTAGCGCAGCCAGTGCAGAAAAGAACTGTAGCAATCTCTGCAATCAAAACCTCAGCCAGCCCTGCTGTGGCTGATTGCGATTCCGCTGCGGCTTGCAGAAACGGCCGCGCCAGTCCCGCCACATCCGCACCGAGGGCGAGGGCTTTGGCTGCATCCAAACCGTTTTGCAAGCCTCCAGAGGCAATCAGGGGAACATCCGGCGCTGCGGCGCGGGTGCTGACAATGCACTCGGCTGTCGGTATTCCCCAGTCAGCAAAGGTTGCGCCCAGTCGGCGCTGCTTGCCGTCTTTGGCTCGCTGTCCTTCTATTTTCGCCCAAGAAGTGCCTCCGGCCCCGGCAATGTCGATCGCAGCTACTCCTGCTGCGAGCAATTTCTGTGCCATCTTGCCGGAAATCCCGTTGCCAACTTCTTTCGCAATCACTGGTACTGGTAATTTCTGGCACAATTTGGCAATTTTATCTAGCAATCCTTTAAAGTTAGTATCGCCTTCGGTTTGAACGCACTCTTGCAGCGGATTTAGGTGTAAAATTAGGGCATCTGCTTCGAGAATATCAATAATTTTTTGACACTCTTCTAAACCGTAATTGTAGTTTAATTGAACCGCTCCGATATTGGCAAATAGCAGAATATCGGGAGCGCGGCGGCGGACGGCAAATGTAGCGGCTAGTTGAGGATTTTCGACTGCTATGCGCTGGGAACCGACTCCCATTGCTAGTTTGTATTCCTGAGCGACCCCGGCGAGCCTATAATTGATTGTCTGGGCTAATTCTGTGCCGCCTGTCATCGAGGAAATTAGCAGGGGGGCAGCTAGTTTTTTGCCGAGGAATGTCGAGGTTAAATCGACTTCAGTGCGATCGAGCTCTGGCAAACAGCAGTGAGTAAAACGGTAGCGTTCGAGTCCGCTGGTAGTTTCGCGAAATTGTACGTCTTCTTCGAGGCAGATTCGGATGTGGTCTGCTTTGCGGGTTTGGGTTTGCGAGGGCGGGGTTAATGGCAAGTTCACAGTAGCTATTTTGGGAAAGAATTTGAGTTGGAAATACGGTAATTTTATGTTATTTCTGAGATTTTTTTATTTAACCGCAGAGAGCGCAGAGGGCGCTGAGGGGAAGAAAAGAGAGATGTTCGCGAATTCTGCTTTCTGTTGCTATGTTATCCGGGAACGGTCATCGGTACGCCGTTATCTGAAGGTTTTAATTTCAGCAACAAAGGAACTGCTTTTTGCACCCACGCTTTGACAGAGGTATAATTAACGGCATCTTCTCCGAAACAAATGTCCAGCATATCCGTGTGAATTATCCCGGGATTTAAAGGAATCGCTGCCATACCTCGGGGCAGTTCTTGTGCGAGCGATCGGGTAAGTCCTTCGATCGCCCACTTGGAAGCGCAATATGGTGCGACTTCTGGCGAAGTTGACCTTCCCCAACCAGAACTAAAGTTGACAATTATGCCGCTTTTTTTCGCAATCATTGCCGGGACAAAGTGGCGGATTACGTTAGCCGTTCCTTTAATATTAACATCTATTAGCTGCGAAAATTCTTCGCTGCTGACATTCCAAAGCGGCGCGGGATTGTTGATTAAAGCTGCATTGTTAATCAGCAAATCCGGCGGCTCATTTTTTGCCAATATTTCTGTTGCCCAAGCTTTTACCCGATCGTCCTTTGCGACATCCAAACAAGTAAAATGGTGAGGCGTACTATATTTTTGTTTCAGTTTTTCCACCGCTTCAGAAGAACGGGCGCATCCTATAACTGTATGTCCCAATTCAATGAATTTGTCGGTCATGGCAAGACCGAGACCGCGACTGACTCCGGTAATTACAATTAATTTTGTCATGATTTACGCTAATTTTGAGATTAAGTAATACAATACATATTGACGGGTCAGTTGACAAATCGATCGCAGGGGGAAAGCATGAAAGTAAAAGCAGCAGTTGCTCGCAGTGCCGGTCAACCTTTGAGCATTGAAACGGTTGAGCTGGATGGGCCACAGGCTGGAGAGGTGCTAGTGGAAATTAAAGCAACGGGTGTTTGTCACACTGACGCTTATACTCTTTCCGGCGCCGATCCTGAAGGCTTGTTTCCGACAATTTTAGGTCACGAGGGAGCCGGGATTGTTGCGGATGTTGGGGCGGGAGTAACGAGTGTCAAAAAGGGCGATCGGGTAATTCCTCTCTACATTCCCGAATGCCGCAACTGCGAATATTGTCTGAGCCGCAAAACTAATCTTTGTCAAGCAATTCGCGTGACTCAAGGCCAAGGAATGATGCCCGACGGCACGAGCAGGTTTTCCATAGACGGGCAGAAACTTTACCATTACATGGGAACTTCCACCTTTGCTAATTATACAGTATTACCAGAAATTGCAGTAGCAAAAATTCGCGATGACGCTCCTTTTGATAAAGTTTGTTTAATTGGATGCGGCGTAACAACCGGCATCGGCGCTGTCATCAATACCGCGAAAGTAGAACCAGGTTCTAATGTAGTAGTTTTCGGTTTGGGCGGCGTAGGTTTGAATGTAATTCAAGCAGCTCGCCTGGTGGGAGCTAACATGATTGTCGGCGTAGACTTGAATCCCGACAAGCGAGCAATGGCAGAAAAATTCGGCATGACTCACTTCGTCAATCCCCGCGAAGTTGAAGGCGATTTAGTGCCTTATTTAGTAGATTTAACCAAAGGCGGAGCCGATTACAGTTTTGAATGTATCGGCAACATTAATGTGATGCGGCAAGCTTTAGAATGCTGTCACAAAGGCTGGGGCGTCAGCGTAATTGTCGGAGTAGCGGGAGCCGGTCAAGAAATTAGTACCCGCCCATTTCAATTAGTAACTGGTAGAGTTTGGAAAGGCACGGCATTTGGCGGAGCCAAGGGCAGGACTGATGTTCCGAAGATTGTTGATTGGTACATGGATGGTAAAATTGACATTGACAGCCTGGTAACTCACGTAATGCCGATCGACAAAATTAACGAAGCTTTCGATTTAATGCACAAAGGCGAATCAATTCGCACAGTCTTGACATTTTGAACAAAAATCTTTCTCTCTTCTCTCTTCCTCTGCGCCCTCTGCGGTAAAAAAAAATCTAATTCACAAATGAAAGAGAATTAATATGCTTTCTGAATCCCTAAAACAGCACAAAGAACATAAAAGCTTTGGTGGCAAACTCGGCTTTTACAGCCATCAATCATCAGCCTGCAACAGCGAAATGAAATTCGCCGTCTACCAACCGCCACAAGCTTTATCTCAACCCGTACCAATCCTGTATTTCCTATCAGGATTAACCTGCACGGAAGAAAACTTTATGGCAAAAGCCGGCGCCCAGCAATTTGCGGCAAAGTACGGGTTAATGCTAGTTGCGCCCGACACGAGTCCGCGCCATACTGGCATTCCTGGGGAAGACGACAATTGGGATTTGGGAACCGGTGCAGGTTTTTATGTGGATGCGACAGCCGCACCTTGGAATGCTCACTATCAAATGTACAGTTATGTTGTTGATGAATTGCCGAATTTAATCGCCGAAAATTTTCCAGCGATACCGGAAAAACAGGGAATTTTCGGTCATTCGATGGGCGGACACGGGGCTTTAATTTGCGCGTTAAAAAATGGCGGTCGCTACCTTTCAGTTTCCGCTTTTGCGCCCATTTGCGCGCCCGTCCGCTGCCCTTGGGGACAAAAAATATTCGCTAACTATCTCGGTGGCGACAAAGAGAGTTGGAGGGCTTGGGATGCGAGTGAATTAGTGCTGAAAGCGCAATATAATCGTCCGATTTTAATTGATTGTGGGACAGCAGATTCATATCTTGCTGACGGGCAGTTGTTGCCGGAAGTGTTCGCGGAGGCTTGTGCAAAAGCGGGACAGCCGCTAACTTTAAGGATGCAGGAAGGTTGCGATCACAGCTATTATTTTATCGCGAGTTTTATGGAAGATCACATTCGTCATCACGCGGCTATTTTGTGCGAATAAAACCTGTAAAAACCAAAGAAGGTTTGTAGTGAGGACTTCAGTCCTTTGTGACTAATAGAAAAAGA
>JAUBOH010000187.1:5680-8076 GCA_036700145.1 Microcoleus occultus BM001215366 | reverse complement strand
AAAGAGAGGACTAAAGTCCTTACTACGAACCAAAGAAGGTTTGTAGTGAGGACTTTAGTCCTTTCTTGCTGAGATTCATGGTTAATTCAGGCTAATCGGAAATACCCAGTCTTTGTACTTGCTATCGCGATTTTCGATAATTCCTGTGAGTTTGTCCAAAATCTTTTCGGTGAGCGGTCGGTTTTTGGGCAATTGATAGTTTTCTACTCGGTTAATTGGGGTAACTTTGGCGGCGGTTCCGCACAGAAAAATCTCGTCTGCAATCAATAGTTCTGATTTGTCAACTGGTCTTTCTATGACTTCTATTCCCAAGTCTCTGGCGATTGTGATTACGCTATCTCTGGTAATTCCTTCGAGAATATCTTGATCGAAACCGGGAGTAACTAATTTACCGTTTCTGGCGACAAATATGTTCATTCCTGAAGCTTCGCTGACTTTTCCTTGAGTGTTCATCATGATAGCTTCGTCGAAGCCGGATTCTACTGCTTCTGTTTTGGCTAAGGCTGAGGTGATGTAAGCGCCGCTAATTTTACCTCTTAAGGGTAAACTGCGGTCTTCTTGGCGATACCAAGAGCTAATTCTACAGTTGACTCCTTCTTTGGGCAAATAGTCGGAGAGTTCTAATCCGTAGACGAAAAAGTCTGTTTCTACGTTGTGGAGTCTCGGGGCAATTCCTAAACTGGATGTGTAGACAAATGGTCGGATATAAAATGATTGTTTAGGCTGGTTCTTCTTGACAAAATCAATGATTACTTGTTGGATTTTGTCGGCTGGCAAATCGCAGTGGAGGAAGCCGGCACTTTGACTTAATCTTTGACAGTGGCGGTCTAATCTAAATAGTAATATTCGATCGCCATTTTGGGGGTCGGGAATTCCCCGCAACCCGCCTAAAACTCCGGTTCCGTAGTGCAGCGCGTGGGTGGCGATGGAGATTTTGGCGTCGGTAAATGGGAGAAATTGGTTTTGAAAGTAGGCAATTGGCAGAAAACTATCCATGATTCAAGCTGGCGATGAGTTTGGCAGTCCGCGAGGAATGGTGAATTTGGTTATATTACCATAATTCCTACCAGTTGAGATTTTCGACTTGAAATTTGAGATTGACAATGACTGATTCGATATGGGTTTGAAGCACGGGCCGGGAGTTGCATTTTTTTGAACTGGTATTATTATTTTGCGGTTGTATCGATCGATCAAATAATCTCAATAGCGGTCAGTTTGGTAGATAATTGTTTTGAGGAAAAGTGCGATCCTCTTCTGCAAGCTTCGCTAACGACTATCAGCGAAAAATCAACCAAAGGGGTAACTGTGGCACGTAAATGTTTCATCATTGAAATGGGCATGGGTATAGACCAGCACGGCCAGGAACCGACTGTGGCCTGTGCAAGGGCTGTGCGGAATGCGATCGCCCACAATGCTTTGCTGGGTGTCTGGGAAGTGGCGGGTTTGACTGACCCGAATCAGATGATTGTGGAGGTGAAGGTGGCTGTTCCTTACCCGGAACAAGTGCGGGCTGATGAGGTGTTGGCGGTGTTACCTTTCGGGAGTAAAACTCTGATTGTCGAACAAGGGGGAATGGTTGTGGCCGGAAGGGCGATCGCCTCTCTGAATGATAAAAATGATGAAATGCTAATCGCTGTGGCGGCTGTGAGTGTTTTTGTGGACGGTGAGGACTAATTAATTTATTGTTGTTTGAATAAATCGACCTTGAAGTGCGATCGCCCTGACTCGCAGAAACAAGCAAGTGCGAGTCAGGGCGATCGCACGCCTGTGTGTTAAAAAATCCTAAATTTAGGCTAACTCTCGCAGCAAAAAAGATAGAGTCCGATCGTATAAAAGGCGATCGGACTCTACATAATATTACGGCTTGCTGGAATCTGCCAACATTTGGTTAACCATTTGCAAGTGCGCCTGAAGGTTCGGCAAAGTCTTGGTGGCCCAAGCCTTCAACTCTGGATCTTGTCCCTGTTGAGATTGAGCCTGAAACAAAGCAATAGCCTGCTTGTGGCTGTCAAGCATCGCCTGCTTGTAAGCGGTATCAAAACTTGTACCGGAGAGTCCCGAAAGTCGATCGATCAAAGCTTTGTTCTGGCTGCTCATTTCGGTTGGTACTTCCACGCCCTTTTGCATTGCTAACTGCATCAGTTCTTGATTTTTCTGCGTGTGTTCCTCAACCATTTGTTGCCCGTACTGTTTGACACCAGCGCTAGAACCGCGCTGCACTGCCATTCTGCCGAGCTGCACTTCCAGCATACCAGTTTGAGCTGCTTGCATCACAAAGTTGCTGTCTCTGCTGCTGAGAGAATTAGGCGAAGTTTCGCCCGTTGGAGTGTTGGGAGAACGACCTGGATTGTTGCTGGGATCGCTAGGGGGAGTGTTGGGAGAACGGCCTGGATTGT
>JAUBOH010000187.1:4876-5580 GCA_036700145.1 Microcoleus occultus BM001215366 | reverse complement strand
GTTGCTGGGATCGCTAGGGGGAGTGTTGGGAGAACGGCCTGGATTGTTGCTGGGAGTAGTTGGAGTGTTGGGAGAACGGCCGGGATTGTTATTGTTGTTCGGATCAGTAGCAGGAGAACCAGGAGAAGTACGATCCTGGGGAGCGTTATCAGCAAGCTCAAAAACCCGATCGCCCGACGAGTTGACGCTGTGAGTCTGGCGGTTTAATTCTGCGAATCCCGGCACAGCAATCAAGGAACTAACGCCAGCAATTCCGGCAACTGTTACCAATTTTTTGAACAAACTTTTGCGATTGAGTGAAGTCATGAATTTCTAAGCCTCTAAGTTTTCAAAACTCCGCGCGAGCGAAGCTATCCCGAGCGTGAATCGCCCGAAACTAGCGATGATCGGGCGCTGTAGCGTTTTTGCGAAACAAGTTGAGTAAACCCAACGCGCCGAGCAGGCCCAGCCATCCCAAATTGTTGGGGCGATCGCGCCTTTCGCTCAAAACTCCAGAATTCGTCTCAGTTGTACCCGTTGTACCGCTTGTACCCGTGCCAGTCGTACCCGTTGTACCGCTTGTACCACTGCCAGTCCTACCCGTTGTACCGCTTGTACCACTGCCAGTTGTACCGTCTGTACCCGTGCCAGTTGTACCCGTTGTACCGCTTGTACCCGTGCCAGTTGTACCCGTTGTACCGCTTGTACCCGTGCCAGTTGTACCC